>NZ_JBQKKR010000002.1:0-230619 GCF_052116665.1 Dysosmobacter sp. Sow4_B12
TACGATTCCGCGATCCAGTTTCCCTCGTTCCAGCATCTTTCATCACCCATGCTTATTTTACCATATAAATGCGATAAAGCCCAGCTATGCTGGACTTTTTCGACAGCCTGACATTCCCCGGCCATCTGGCCGGGGAATGTTTTACGTTTCTTTCCGTTTGGCGTCCGCCTTTTTCTTCAAGCGGGCGTCCACCCGCCTCAGCTCCTTGACACAAAGCCAACCCACCGCCGCCAGGATGCCCAGCCCTCCGGCCGGGCTGTCCTTTTTCTGTCCGCTCATGGTCCGCCCCGCTTTCTCAAAAGGTCAAGCGCATGCCGTACCACACCACGCCGCCATGGGTGGAAGCAGACACGCCCTCATTTTGAAAGCCGAATTTTTCATAGTAATGAATGAGCTTGTCCTTGCAGGTAAGGACGCAGCCCTTCCGTCCCTGGGCGCGGGCGTCGGCGATGACCCGCTCCAGCACCTGGCCGGCCAGCCCCCGCCTGCGGTACTGGGGCAGGGTGTTGACACCGAAGACCATCTGCCAGACGCCGTGCTCGTTGTGGAGGGAGGCGTCGGCGTACATCTCGTCCCGGAGGAGGGGCTCGTCCGTCACCAGGCCGTTGACAAAGCTCACCAGGGTGCCGTCATCCTCCTCCAGCAGCCAGAAGTGGTTGGGATACACCGCGAGGCGGGCGGCAAAGTCTTTTTCTGTGGCAGCCTCGGCGGCGGGAAAGCAGGCGCCCTCCACCGCCGCAACAGCGGCCAGGTCCGCCATGGAGGCAGTTCGGATACGCATGGGAAACACTTCCTTATTTCAAATAGCGGTAGCTCAGCAGCAGCCGGGCCGTGGAATTGGTCATGTTGGTAAACGCATAGGGCCGGTCCGCCGCGAACCGCAGGGCGTCCCGCTCCAGCAGCTGGAAGGGCTCCCCTTCCGCCGTCAGACTGACGGTGCCGGAGAGGACCGTGGCGTGGCACACGCAGCCGGGCACCGAGGGCTCCGGCGCATACCGGGCACTGATGTACAGGTCCAGGAAATAATTCTCCTGCCGGGTGGTATCGTCATAAGGGAAAGAGGGCCGCAGCACCGCCTTGCCGCCGTCCATCCGCACCGGCTTGGTGTCCAGCTCCCGCACCAGCTGCAGGGTCTGGAAATCGTCGTTTTCCAGCAGCACCTCCGCCGGCACCTTCAGCGCCGCCGCCAGCTTGCCCAGGATGGCCACAGAGGGGTTGGCCTCTCCCCGCTCGATCTGCCCCAGCATGCTGCGGGACACGCCGGACTCCGCCGCCAGCCGCTCCATGCTGAGCTTTTTGCTTTTGCGGATGCGCTTGATATTCTCCCCCACTGCCCGGGTCAGTTCCATGGGCGCTCCGTCCTTTCCCGAAAATCCGCCAGTATATTGTCTGGTTCGACTTTTATAGTACCCTGTTTTGCAATTTCTGTCAAGAAGAAGCGGGATGGCTTTGCCATCCCGCTTCTCGTTTTTTACGTTATACCCGCTTCCAGGAAGCGCCGTCCTTGGCGTCCACGATCTCGATGCCCTGGGCCTTCAGCTCGTCACGGATGCGGTCGGCCTCCGCGAAGTTTTTGGCCTTCTTGGCCTCGTAGCGCTGCATGACCAGCGCGTCGATGGCAGGGTCGCCCTCGCCGGTAACGGTGTAGCCACCCTGGGCGCTGGAGGCCGTCTGGGACGCCGCCTTCTCCCGCAGCTCCGCCGCCTTGGCAAGCAGGCTCAAGCTCAGCACCTGGTCGAAGCTGTCCAGAATGGCCAGCTTGGTGGCGTCGTTGGTTTTTGCCTTCAACACGTCGTACAGGGCGGTGACGCCCATGGAGGTGTTCAGATCGTTGCCCAACTGCTGGGTGAATTTCTCCTTGTATTCCTGGAACACAGCCTCGTCCACCTGGCCCTCGGGGGACAGCGCGGCGATCTTCTTCAGCAGTTTATTGTAGGCGCCCTGGGCGTTGTCCAGGTTCTCCCAGGAGAACACCAGCGCCTTTCGGTAGTGGCTCTGGAGGCAGAAGAACCGATAGGCCAGGGGGTCATAGCCCTTCTCCTCCAGCAGGGACACCGTCAAAAACTCACCCTTGGACTTGGACATCTTGCCGGTGGTGGTGTTCAGATGGTGCACGTGGAACCACTGGGGGCACCAGGGATGGCCCAGATAGCTCTCCGACTGGGCGATCTCGTTGGTGTGGTGGGGGAAGGCGTTGTCCACACCGCCGCAGTGGAGGTCCAGATATTCGCCGTTATACTTTAGGGAAATACCGGAGCACTCGATATGCCAGCCGGGATAGCCCACGCCCCAGGGAGAATCCCACTTCAAGGCCTGGTCCTCGAACTTGGACTTGGTGAACCACAGGACAAAGTCGTTTTTATTGCGCTTGTTGGTGTCTTCTTCCACGCCCTCCCGGACGCCCACGGCCAAGTCCTCCTCGTCGTGGTCGTTGAACACATAGTAGCGGCCCAGCTTGGAGGTGTCGAAATACACGTTGCCGCCGGCGAAGTAGGCGTAGCCGGTGTCCTGCAGCTTCTGCACGATCTTGATGAAATCGTCAATGAGGCCCGTGGCGGGCTGGACCACGTCGGGACGCTTGATGTTCAGCTTCCGGCAGTCCTCAAAGAAGGCGTCCGTATAGAACTGGGCGATCTCCATGACCGACTTGTGCTCCCGCTTGGCGCCCTTGAGCATCTTATCCTCGCCCTCGTCAGCGTCGGAGGTCAAGTGGCCCACGTCGGTGATGTTCATGACGCGGTTCACGTCATAGCCGGCGTAGCGCAGGTACTTTTCCAGCACGTCCTCCATGATATAGGAGCGCAGGTTGCCGATGTGGGCGAAGTGATACACCGTGGGGCCGCAGGTGTACATCTCCACATGGCCGGGGGTATGGGTCTTGAATTCCTCTTTTTTGTGGGTGGCGGAGTTGTAAAGATACATATCAGGCAGTCCTCTCTTTCGTATGCTTTTGTTCGTTCAGTTGACGCTCCAGCTCCCCGATGCGCTCCGCCAGGCTGTTGATCTCCTGGCGCACCGGGTCTTCCATGTTGATCTGGTCCACATCGTCGGCGTAGTACACGGGCTTTCCGGCCATGCGGACAATGCGGGCCGGCACGCCCACGGCGGTGGCGTTGGCCGGGACCTCGCTGAGGACCACGGCGCCGGCGGCGATGCGGGCGTTGTCTCCCACGGTGAAGGGACCCAGCACCTTGGCGCCGGAGCCCACCAGCACGTTATTGCCCAGGGTAGGGTGGCGCTTGCCCTTATCCTTGCCGGTTCCGCCCAGGGTCACGCCCTGGTACAGCAGGCAGTCATCGCCGATCTCAGCGGTCTCGCCGATGACGATGCCCATGCCGTGGTCAATGACCAGGCGGTGGCCGATGGTGGCGCCGGGGTGGATCTCGATGCCGGTCCAGAAGCGGTTCCACTGGGAGACGCACCGGGCCAGGAAAAACCAGCGGTGGCGGTACATCCAATGGGCCAGGCGATGGTAAATAACGGCGTGGACGCCGGGGTACAGCAAAAAGATCTCCAGCTTGCTGCGGGCCGCGGGGTCGCGGCGCTGGTAAGCGGCCAGCAGGCCGCCCAAACGGGTAACGCGCTTTGTCATATTGGGTTGCTCCTTTTTCACAAAATCAAGATTTTGCCGGAGCGGGACGGCTGCCCGTCACAGGCAACATCGGCAGCTGTCATAGTGAGTCATCATACCAGTTCTCATACAGGGTCCTCCATCGGCAAAACAAAAACGCCTCCCGCGCCCACCAGGGCACAAGAGGCGTACAATTACGCGGTTCCACTCTTGCATTCGCTCATGCCGGCCAGACAGCCGGACAGCCCGATAACGGCGGCCACACCGGGGGCCATTACGCCCCGCGCTCCCGGATGCACTTCGCAGCTTCCTCCGTGGGCACGCTTACAGCCGGTGGCGCGCCCTCTCTGTCCTTTGGTCGAGCTGTTACTCTTTCCGTTCCTCGCGCAGTTTGGATTACCATAGTATATTAGCAGGAATTGTCCGGTGTGTCAAGACTGAACTGCTTTCGGCTATATTAAATCTGGTGTGGATGGAGGGTCAGAAACATATCCCAACTGTTGTAAGATTTGGTGTTGATAGAATATCCCTCTGAACAAATCTCTGTTTTGGTTTTTGGCTGACGATAATTCCCGTGTCTGTGGTCTAAAGGCCCATAGGACGGGCCACAGATGCCCGGTGCTCCATCGTTAGACGGGACTCTCACTGGAATATCATCAGCTCATTGTTCGGACTTGCAGCCACACTATTTTCTTTCTTGTGTATTTGAAAAATTTCCCCGAAAACAACACCAGATTTTAGATAGCCCTGCTTTCGCGGCGGGCAGACTATCGGTATTCTTCTGTAAAGGAGGGGTCCTCCTGGTCTGCCTGCGGCGCTTTTTCCGCTGTTTCTGCCTTGCGCTTCTGCTGGTCTGGCTGCTCCAGACCGCCTGGGCCCACCGGCATCCTCCTTACGCCTGTGGGGGACCCTCCGCTGCGCTTGGTCCGCTTTTGGACAGCGGCACGCTGTCCGAGGAGACGTACGGCCTCCTCACGGCGGAGAGCGGCCTTTCTCCCCTGGCGGTCCAACAGCTGCTGTCACAGGGACGGGCAGAAGAGATCCTCTCCTGCCAGCAGGCCCTGCATACTCCGCCGGAGGCGACCTGCCGGGCACTTCTCCCCTTCCGCGTCACCTGTGAGGAACGCTCCGCCGCCGTCCCACTGGCGCCCTTGGAGCCGGGAGACCTGCTCATCACCTTCTCCACCCACACGCTGGGCTGGCGCCACGGCCACGCCGCTCTGGTCATCGACAGTGAGACCGTGCTGGAGGCCGCCATGCCGGGCGTACCCAGCGGCCTTGCGCCTCTGGACAGCTGGCGCACCTATCCCACCTTGCTGGTGCTGCGGGTCAAATCCGCCTCCCCGGAGCAGCGGACAGCGGCAGTGGAGCTGGCGCTCCGGGACCTGCGGGATGTGCCCTACGGGTTTTCCAGCGGACTTTTGGGGGAAAAGGCCGCGCAGCCGCCGCTGTCCTCCGTTCAGTGCGCGTACCTGCCCTGGTACGCCTGGTTTGCCCAGGGCTTTGACCTGGACAGCGACGGCGGACGGCTGGTGACGGTGGCGGATCTGGCGGCTTCTCCTCTGCTGGAGGTGGTACAGGCATGGGGCATGGACCCGGCCCGCTTTTCCGGCCGCTGGGCAGAGGAACAGCCGCCGGTGTAGCCGGCGGCTGTTCTTGCCATTATTTTTTCACCAGCTCCATGGCGGTCTTGCCCGTCATATGCTCAATGGTAACTTCCACGATACTGACATTCTTCAGAGCATGCTCCGCCTTTTGACGGGTTTGCTCCAAATGACCGGGATAGTATTTTTCGCACAGCTCCACCAGAGGCCGCAGCTTCTCCGCACCCTCCAGAACTCTGGCCCGGCCAAAGGCAATCACGCTCCTAAAATACGTGGTATACTCCTCGCCCACCACCTGGTCCTGGTCAATGACGCAGAAGGAGACCTTGTCATCCTTCAAAATGCTGTCCAGCTTATGGCCTGCCCCGGCACAGTGGAAATAGAGCTTGGAATCCAGATATACATAGCTCAGCGGCACTCCGTATGGATATCCATCATCACCGTTGAGCGACAGCACGCCGGAGGTGTTGCGCTTGAGAATCTCCGCGGTCTCCTCAGCGGTCAGCGCCTGCATTTTTCTGCGCATTTCACGAAACATCCGTTACCCTTCCTTTCCACGTTTGCTCACGCGGACTGAATAACGTCCTTATTCTTCATGAAATACTCCACGCCGGAGTAGAGGGTGGTCAGCGTGATGACCCAGACGCAGAGGGTGTTCACCACGGCGGGGATGGGCAGGAACATCAGCACCACGCACACCATGGTGGCGGCGGTTTTCACCTTGCCGGACCAGCCGGCGGCGATGACCCGGCCCTTGTCGGCGGCGATCATCCGAAGGCCGCTGACGGCAAACTCCCGGCAGATGACAATGAGCAGCGCCCAGGCGGGCATCTGGCCGATCTCCACGAACCACAGCATGGCGGCGGTCACCAGCATCTTGTCCGCCAGGGGGTCGGCGAACTTGCCGAAGTCCGTCACCAGGTTGTACTTCCGGGCGATCTTGCCGTCCAGCATGTCCGTCAAGCTGGCAATGATAAAGATGGCCAGGGCCACCCAGGAGGCGCCGGGAAAGCCCCAATACAGCACCACCATAAACGCAGGAATCAATATAATGCGCAAAAGAGTTAATTTATTAGGCAAATTCATTGTTTTGTCCTTTCCGCGGCTCCGCCGTCTCAAACCATCTCGCCGGTCAGCTCGCCGTCCATGGTGCCGGTGAGGCGGACCTCCACGAACGAGCCGGGAGCCACTTCATCGTCGGCGGTGAAGTAAATGCGGCCGTCAATGTCCGGAGATTCCGCGTAGCTGCGGCCAAAGAACATCTGGGCCTGTCCGTCAAAGCCCTCGCACAGGACCTCCCGGGTCTCGCCCAGGAGGGATTCGTTGTAGGCGTCGATAATGTCGGACTGCACGTCCACCAGCAGCTCCGCCCGGCGGCGGGCCTCCTCCGTGTCCACGTGGTCCATCTGGGCGGCGCGGGTGCCCTCCTCGGGAGAGAAGGGAAAGACGCCGGCCCGCTCGATCTTCATCTCCCGCAGGAACTGGCACAGCTCCTCAAAGGCCGCCTCATCCTCATAGGGCAGGCCGGAGATGATGCTGGTCCGCAGCACCAGGCCGGGAATACGCGCCCGGAGCTTCGTCAGCATGGCTGTGAGGCTGGCCTTGGTATCCCGGCGGTTCATGGCCTTCAAAATGGTGTCATTGCAATGCTGGATGGGAATATCCAGATAGGGCAGGATCTTGGGCTCCGCCGCGATGGTGTCGATGAGCTCGTCGGTGATCTCGTCGGGATAGAGGTAGTGGAGGCGGATCCAGTGGAAGTCCAGCTTACACAGCTCCCGCAGGAGCTTTGCCAGCTGGTGCTCGCCGTTGAGATCCGTACCGTAACGGGTGATGTCCTGGGCAATGACCAGCAGCTCCTGCACGCCGGCGGAGGCCAGCTCCGCCGCCTCGTCCAGCAGCTCGTCCATGGGACGGCTGCGGAATTTGCCCCGGAGGGACGGGATGATGCAGTAGGCGCAGTGGTTGTCGCAGCCCTCGGCGATGCGCAGGTAAGCGTACCAGGGGGGCGTGGACAAAATGCGCTCACCGCTTTGGTTGGCGGTGTGGATGTTGCCGATGTGGCAGGGGCGCAGGCCCTTGGCCATCACCTCGTCAATGGCCTGGGCAATGTCGCCGTAGCTGCCGGTGCCCAGGACGCCGTCCACCTCCGGCAGCTCCTTCAAAACATCCTCCTTGTACCGCTGGGCCATGCAGCCGGTGACCAGGAGCTTTTTCACCTTGCCGTCCTTTTTCAGCTGGGCCATCTCCAGGATGTTGTCGATGGCCTCCTCGCAGGCGGAGGCCAGGAAGCCGCAGGTGTTTACCACCACCACGTCGGCCCCCTCCGGGTCGATTTGGATGCTGTGGCCGGCGGCCTGGACCGCGGCCATCATCTGCTCGCAGTTCACCTGGTTTTTGGCACAGCCCAGGGAAATGAATGACACGTTATAGCTCAAAGTGGTTTCCTCCGTTTATTCAAGTGGTCCGCCCCGCCAGGTGGGGTCATCGGTGATGCCCAGCAGGTAGTCCGTGGAGACATGGAAGTATTCGGCCAGGGTGACCAGCCGTGCCAGACTGGTCCCGGACTTTCCATTTTCCATGTCTCCAATTTGTGTATTACTGGTTCCCAGCAGCTTCGCTACATCTGCCAGCACCATATTATGTTCTTTCCGCAATTTTCGCAAGCGTTCGCCAAATATTTCTAAATGCAGCATAGAAACCTCTTGATTTTTCAGATTAAATCTGATATTATAAAATCAGATTTAATCTGAATTTTGTATGGATATTGGAGGACCACTATGAACCAATTTCTCGATGACCTGCACTTTTTCTGCACCGAGCACCTTGCTCCGCCGGAAGACGCATCATACAGGGCCGGCATGGACACCCTCTGCGGGATGGAGGCGCAAATTGAACGCGCCCTGGGCAAAGACTTTTTCCGGCGCTATGACGAGCTCAGCTATCAGATGCGGCAGTGGGAAGCTCTGGAATCCTTCCGGGCGGGTCTGCGCTTCGGTGCGGACTTCGCCGGGGAGGTCTGGGGTCAATCCTCCCAGGTCTCCTCCCCCAGCCGCGCCCAGGCGGCTTTCACATCGCCCCAGGAAAAGCCGCGGCGCAGCAGGGCGTCCGTCAAGCGCTTTTTCTCCTTTTCCTCCGGCGCTCGGCCGTGAAGCTTGCCCGCCAAAAAGCGGTCCACCGCCTCCGCGCTGTCCGGCAGAGTGTCCAGGGCGTCGTCCCACAGCTCCCGGGGAACGCCCTTTTCGTAGAGCTTTTCCCGGACCCGAGCGGGGCCGTAGCCCTGGCGGGCACAGTGCTGGGCCAGCAAGGCGGCGTACTCGGCGTCGTTGATGGCGCCGATGGCCTCCAGCCATTCGGCGGCGTAGCGGGCCTCCGCCTCGCTGGCGCCCTTTTCTTTCAGCTTTTTTTCCAACACGGCGCGGCTCATGGCCCGCTTGCCGATGAGGTCCGCCGCCGCGGCCTTCACATTGGACACACCGGCGGCCTCCTTCAAGTGGGCAAGGGCAGTCTCATCCAGCCGGTCCCCTGCCCGCAGGCCGAAGTCCAGCAGCTCCTGCTCCGTGATCTTCAAGCAGGCGCCGTCCTCCAGAAACACCAGCACCCGGCCCCGTTTATGCTTGGATGCCTCGATGCGCTCAATCCGCATCGTCGAAATCGTCGGCACTCACATCCACGGCACGGCCGGCGGCCTTGGCGGCCACCCGGGACTGGCCGGTCATCAGCTTGTCAAAATTCTTGCGGATATCCGCTTCCAGCTTGGCGGCGATCTCCGGATTGTCCTGGAGGTACTTCTTGGCGGCGTCCCGGCCCTGGCCGATGCGGACCTCCCCCATGGAGAACCAGGAGCCGGACTTCTGGACCAGGTCCAGCTTCACACCCAGGTCAATGAGCTCGCCGGTGCGGGCAATGCCCTCGCCGTACATGATGTCGAACTCCGCCTCCCGGAAGGGGGGCGCCACCTTGTTTTTCACCACCTTGGCCCGGGTACGGTTGCCGATGATCTCGCTGCCGTTTTTCAGCGCTTCGATACGGCGCACATCGATGCGGACGGAGGCGTAGAACTTCAAGGCCCGGCCGCCGGTAGTGACCTCGGGGTTGCCGTACATGACGCCCACCTTTTCCCGCAGCTGGTTGATGAAAATAACGATGGTGTTGGTCTTGCCGATGGCGCCGGTGAGCTTGCGCAGGGCCTGGCTCATCAGCCGTGCCTGGAGGCCCACATAGCTGTCGCCCATCTCACCCTCGATCTCCGCCCGGGGCACCAGGGCGGCAACGGAGTCCACCACGATGACGTCAATGGCGCCGGAGCGGACCAGAGCCTCGGTGATCTCCAGGGCCTGCTCGCCGGTGTCCGGCTGGGAGATGAGCATATCCTCCACATTGACGCCCAAAGCCCGGGCGTACGTGGGGTCCAGAGCGTGCTCAGCGTCCACAAAGGCCACCTCGCCGCCCCGCTTCTGAGCCTCCGCCACCACATGGAGGGCCAGGGTGGTCTTACCGGAGGACTCCGGTCCGTAGATCTCCACGATGCGGCCCTTGGGCAATCCGCCGATGCCCAAAGCCACGTCCAGGGCCAGGGAGCCGGTAGGAATGAAATCCACATTCAGGTTCGTCTGGTCGCCGAAGCGCATGATGGAGCCCTTGCCGTACATTTTCTCGATCTGGGCCATGGCGGTGTCGATTGCTTTCTTTTTATCACTGGCGGGTGCCGCGGTGGGCAGGGGCGCTTTGTCTTTTGCCATATGTGTTTCCTCCTAAATCTATATATCAATCTATATCGGTTTCTTCCGTCAATTCTCTTGTCCTTTGATAAAAGCCCCAGCAAAGGAAGCCGAAAAGCATGATGCCGTACACGGCAGTCGCCAGCAGGGCAGGCAATTGGTCCCACGCCGGGTCCCAGAGGGCGTAGTCCGAAGGTCCGCCGAGGACGGCGTCAAAATACCAAGCGGTTTTCCAGGCCAGCAACAGCGACAGTGCCGTCAGTCCATAGGCTGTACCGCGTAATTTCCGGTTTTTTCGGTGAACACCCCGGACCATCAGTCCCCAGTCCGCCGCCAGCAGCGCCAGCCACAGCAGAAGCAGCAGAAGCGCTCTGGGACTTCCAGTCGCTTCCATATACATCCACAGTCCTACCAGCGCGTCCATCTCAAATCTCCGTGCACAGTGTCCCGTAAACCACCCGGGGGATATCGTGAAGGTCCTTGACGATCTGGATGTCGCCGAAGCCCTGGGAGCGCATGATGCGCAGCACCTCGTCCGCCTGGCCGATGCCGACCTCAAAATACAGCCGGCCGCCGGGGACCAGGGCCTCCTTCCACTTTTCGGAAATGGCCCGGTAGAAGTCCAGGCCGTCCTCGCCGCCGTCCAGGGCCATGTGGGGCTCGTAGTCCTTCACGGACACATCCAGCCCCGCAATATCCCCGGCGGGGATGTAGGGCGGGTTGGAGACGATGCACTGGAACTCCCCCAGGGACCGGTCCGGCTTTTCCAGGGCGTTGACCTGCATGGGCACCACCCTGGCGGTCAAGCCGTTGCGGCGGATGTTCTGGCGGCAGATCTTCAGCGCGCCGTCGGACCACTCTCCCAGCACCACCCGGGCCTTGGGCGCCTGGGACGCCGCCGCCAGGCCGATGCAGCCGCTGCCGGCGCACAGGTCCAGCACCCGGCACTCTCCCAACGTCTTGATGTATTCAATGGCCTGTCCCGCCAGAACCTCCGTGTCGGGCCGGGGGATGAGCACGTCGGGGGAGATGTCCAGCGGCAGGCCGTAAAACTCCCACTCGCCGATGAGATAGGCCACCGGCTCTCCCGCCAGATGGCGGGCCACCAGGTCCCGGACCCGGCTCTCCAGCTCCGGGGAGGCGTACAGCCCACCGTCCCGCTGGAGCTGCTCCCGGCTCTTGCCGGTGCCGAAGCATACCAGCTCCCGGGCCTCCAGGGAGGCTTCCTCAATGCCGGCCTGCCGCAGCTGCTGGCGAATATCCAAATACAAATTGTTATATGTGATGGCCATAGTACACTCCGCAATCAGTTTTTGGGGCTTACCACTCGTCCTTCCCCTTCTCACTGGGCAGCACCAGCTCCAGGGAGCGGATAGCGACTTCGATCATGCTGTCGTCCGGCTCGTTGGTGGTGAAGTTCTGCATCCACATGCCGGGAGCCGTCAGGACTCTGGCAAGACCGCTGTCCTGCACATGGCGGCCCACCCAGCGGTTGAACTCATAGGTGATGCCCACCACCAGGGGAAGCAGCAGCAGGTGGACCGCTGTCCGCAGCAGGGCATTGGTGATGGGCCAGATGCCGAACACCACGCTGGAGATGAGGATGGACACGAAGATGACCACGAACAAAAAGCTTGTGCCGCAGCGGGGATGGTGCCGGGGCTGCACCCGGACATTCTCCACCGTCAAGGGCAGGCCCGCCTCATAGCAGAAAATGGTTTTGTGCTCGGCGCCGTGGTACTGGAACACCCGGTAAATATCCTTTTGCCGGGAGCAGAAAAAGAGGTACAGCAGGAAAATGGCGATCTTCAAAAGGCCCTCCAGCAGGTTCCGGCCCCACATGGGGAAGCCGGGGAAAAAGTGGGTCAGGCCGCCGGTGAGGAAGGTGGGCAGCGCCATGAACAAAAAGAGGCTCATTCCCACGCCCAATACCACCGCCAGAGCCACCACCGCGCTCTCCAGTTTTTTGCTGCTGAGGTGCTTTTCCAGCCACAGCTCGAATTTGGAGGGCTGGGCCGCCTCCTCGTCGGGATAAAAATCCGCGGAGTACATGAGGGCCTTGACGCCCTTGACCATGGAGTCCAGGAAGTTGACGGTGCCTCGCACCAGCGGCCAGCCCAGGATGGGATAGCGGTCCTTGATGAGCTTCAGCTCCTCCACCTTTTCCACCAGGCTGCCGTCCTGGTCCCGGACCACAATGGCCTGCTTTTCCGGGCCCCGCATCAGGATGCCCTCAATGAGCGCCTGTCCGCCGATGCTGGTGCGGAAGGCGCAGGATTTATTCTCTGCCATGGGAATTCCTTTCTATCATTAAAATCATATCACACTTGCCTGCAATATGCAAACATTTGTTCTATTTTTCCCGGTTCAATTTTCTTTCAGCGGCAGCTTGATGGTGACCACCGCGCCGCCGCCCTCGGCGTTGCCGATGTCAAAGGTGCCGCCGTGGAGGTTCACGATCTCGTCACACACGGCAAGGCCGATGCCGCTTCCCCGGGCCTTGGAGGAGCCCTTGTAAAATTTCTGCTTCACGTAGGGCAGCTCCGCCTCGGGGATGCCGGGGCCGTAGTCCCGGACACGGATGGCCGCCATGTCCCCCTCCCGGGAGACGGCGGCGGAGATGCGCTTGCCGGCGCCGCCGTGCTTGGCGGCGTTGTCCAGCACGTTGCAGAACACCTGCTTCAGCCGCTCCGGGTCGCCAGAGATGGGCGGCAGCATCTGGTCCTCGGCGCTGTACTCCAGCTCGATGCCCTCCTGTCGGAACAGCTCCCGGTAGGTGAAGATGGCGTCCTCAAACTCCGCCTGCAGGTCCACCTGCTCCACCCGGAGGGTAAAGCGGCCGTCCTCCATTTTGGAAAACTCCAGCAGCTCCTCCACCATGGTGGAAAGGCGGCGGGATTCGTTCAAGATGATGCGGATGCCCCGCCGCAGCTGCTCCGGATCGCCGATGGGGTCCTCCAGAATGGTCTCGCCCCAGCCGTTGATGGCGGTGAGGGGCGTGCGCAGCTCGTGGGACACGGAGGAGATGAACTCACTCTTCATTTTCTCGTTCTGGCCGATCTTCAAGGACATGTCGTTGATGTTGTCCACCAGCTCGCCCAGCTCGTCGGTGTACTTGTTTTCGATCTGGATACCGTAGCTGCCGGCGGAGATGCGCTTGGCCGCGTCAGTGACCACCGCCACCGGCTCCACCACGTTGTTGATGAACAGCAGGTTCGCGATGACGACCATGGTCATGCAGATGCCCGCCACCAGGAAGATGGCGGCAACGGCAATGAGGATCTGCCGGTTCACCGCCCGCAGGGAGGTCACCAGCCGCAGCACGCCCACCACCTTGCCGCTGTATACCAGCGGTGCCGAGACCGCCATGATGCTCTCTCCCGTCTCCGGGTCCCGGCCCTGGAACACGGCGGATTCCTTCTGGCTGATGGCCCGGCTGATCTCATCCGTGCCGGGCTTGGCGCCGGTTTTCAAGCTGGAGGTGGAGGATACCTGGACGCGGCCGGCGCTGTTGATGAACTGCAGCTCGATGCGGTCCTTGTCCGTGAAGTTCGTGGTGGCCTGGGTGGCCCGCTGAAGATACTCCGTATAGCCGTTGTCCATGAAATAGTCGTTGAACGCACCGGCCTCCGCCCGGGCCTGCTTTTCCAGGCCGTCCTGCATGGTGCCGTAGTAGTAGCTGGAAATGCCGGCGGAGAACAGCGCCACCAGCAGCCCCAACAGAATGAGGATGGGCATGATGCTGTTGACGATCCACCGCTGCCGCAGGCCGCGTATCCGCAGCGCCCGGCCCCGGGCGCCCCGTTCTTCCTCTGCCATGGCGTTTCTCCGCCTCCTTCCTCCGCGCCGCTTATCCGCCGGTGCGCCGGCGGATGAGGAACCGCTTTTGATATTTGATGGCCGCGTACTGCTGCACCCGCCGCAGGCACACCGCGTCCTTGGCGCCGCCCGCCGCGCCGGCCACCGGGATATTCTGCAGGAACTTGCCGTAGGCCACCGCTTGGGACAGCTTCCGGGCGGCGGCGCGGATGCACGCCTCCAGCTCCGGTTGGTCCGGCCAGCGGTCCGTCTGCAAAAATTCGTTGATCCGGCGGTCGCCCTCCCGCAGCTCCGCTCCGCCGGAAAGGGCCGTTTCGATGAGCCGCAGGGCAAATATTTTTTCTTTCTCCTCGTCACAGGGGAAGCCGAAGGTCTCCGCCGTTTCGTAAATGCTCTTCAGCAGTAATCCTGTAAACAGCGGGATATCCGGCAGCGCCACGCCGAAAAAGCCCATGCCCACACCGGCGGCGCCGGACAGGGCCACATTCCCCCGGCCAGCCGCGGCCGCGGCTTTGCGGAAGGCGCGCAGGTTTCTCCGGCTCTCCCGCCGGTCCGCCAGATACGCGCGGATCATATAATCCTGCTTCCGGCTCTCCTGCCGTCCCGCCTTCCGAATAACGGTGTCGCCCTTTTTGAACACCACCTCAAAGGCCTTCACGAAGGCCCCATGGATGGTCTCCCGCAGGGCGGGCGGGATCTTCGCATCCAGCTTCCGCTCCAAGGCGGTCTCCGCCGGCGTTTCATACCGCTCCAGAAACCGCTGCTCCCGCTGCCAGACCTGCCGGTACTCCTTTGTCCAGGCGGATTCCCGCTTTAAAAGCCCCATTTGTATCCGTAGCCCCAGACGGTGGTGATGTAGGTGGGATTCTGCACGTTGTCCTCGATCTTCAGCCGCAGGCGGCGGATGTTCACATCCACGATCTTCAGCTCACCGAAATAATCCCGGCCCCACACCATGTCCAAAATCTCCTCCCGGGACAGTGCCTTGCCGGGATTTTCCATAAACACCTTCATGATGGAGTACTCCACCTGGGTCAGCTTGATGCGCTGGCCGTTTTTCTCCAGCGTCCGGTTGCGGGTGTTCAGCAGGAAGGGCGGCTGGCGGATCTCGCCGGAGGATACCGGCTCCTCGCCGCCGGCCCGGCGGAACAGGGCGTCCACCCGGGCGGTGAGCTCCGCCGGGGAGAAGGGCTTTGTCACATAGTCGTCAGCGCCGGTCATGAGGCCTGTCACCTTGTCCATCTCCTGGGAGCGGGCGGTGAGCATGATGATGCCGATCTTTGTATTGGTGGCCCGGATGCGGCGGCAGACCTCAAAGCCGTCAATGCCGGGCAGCATGATGTCCAGCAGTGCCACCTTGGTGTCGGGATGCTCCTTCAGCCGATCCAAGGCTTCCTCGCCGCTTTCTGCCTCGATGACGTCGTATCCCGCCCGGCGCAGGTTGATGACGATAAAGCTGCGGATGCTGGATTCATCCTCCAAAACCAAAACTTTTTTCATGGTCCATCCTTTCTGTCTCCGTCAGTTATCTCCGTACATCCACTCTTTGGTAATGAGATTGAACGCCGCCCGGACCTCGTCCTCCGTCATGCCCAGGCTCCATCCGTTGTTGCCCTCCAGCAGCTCCGCCGTATAGGTAGTCTCTGCCTGGCGGCTGAGGGTGAAGCGGCTGCCGCGTACCGCCTTGATGCCGCGGCTGCTGCCGGTGATGGCGGTGATTTGCAGGAACGGCTGCGCCTGTGCGTCTCCCAGCCGGTAAAAGGTCACACTGGCCTCATCCGGCAAAACGCTCCGGGCCACGGTGATCTGCCCGTTCCATTCCTCCGGCAGCAGGAAGTACCAGCCGTCCTCCATGTCGTGGTAGGTGCTCAAAACGCTTCTGGGCTCGCCCTGGCTGTTATAGCTGCGCCAGTCGATACGCTGGTATACCTCCGCATCCTCATTGCCGCGGTCCGGCAGGTTCACAGGGCACGGCACCTCCGTGATGCCGTCGCCGTTGATGTCCGTGGGATACAGGGACCGGAAGGCGGAGATCACGCTGGACACGCCCGTGGCGTCCGACAATGCCACATTGATAAGGTCCCCGTTGCGAATGGTCAAAATATCCGTGATGGTCCAGGCGGACTCCTCCACGCCGGTGACAAACAGCGCCGGCACGTCGTCCTCCAGTGTGCCGCTGGTCAAGCGTCCCTGCTGGCTCAGCTCCGCCATGGTGATGGAGATGCGGGCGGAGGAGCGCAGCTGCAGCTCGCCGTTTTGCCAGGTGTAATAATCCGCCACGCTGCCGCTTTCGTCCACGGCCCGCAGCACCACCAGTTCCTGGGTCTGGTCCTGGTTCAGATTCGTGACGGCATAGCGGACATAGTTGGTCCGCAGCAGCTCCACGGCCCCGCCGTTCCCCACGGTGTACACCACCAGCGCCAGCAGGTCCGTGGTGACCCGCCAGCCCACAATGAGCTCCGTATGGCCATCCGCGTTCAAGTCGCTGTATGAAATGCTGTAAATGCTGGTGCCGCTGCTTTCGATGAGGGCTGTCTGGCGGTAGCTCTCTCCGTCAGCCGAGAAAATGCAGATCTTCAGAGGCTTTTCATCGGAGGCGTTGCGGAAAAAGGCCACCGCCTCCTCCTGCCCGTCGCCGTCCAGGTCCTCCAGCTGTACCGGCTGAATGTTCCGCCCGGAGGTGGGCGCGGCATATTCTGCGCCTTCCGCCAGAATCGCGTTGATTTCACTGTCCAGCGCCGTGTACTCCGCCGGCAGCTTCGGCAGGCAGTAGAGCTCCTGCGGCGAGAGGGCCAGGTCACAGCCGCAGGTCAAAATTGCCGTCAAGGCCAGTATCCATGCGGCCAATATTTTTTTCATCCGCCCGCCTCCTTTCCCGCCAAGGCATAAAACCGCATAATTAACTGATATATAATACCACGTTTCCCCTTTTTTGTGTAGGCTTTTCTTCCGAATTTCCCTCTATTTAACGGTCTGTTCATTTTTTATCCATTCGTGAAATCTCCTCTTGAATTTTGCCGCGGCTTCTTGTATAATGTGCAGGTACATGAATGCCGGTGTGATGGAATGGTAGACGTGACGGACTCAAAATCCGTTGGTGGCGACACCGTGTGGGTTCGAGTCCCACCACCGGCACCATATGAACGCCACCCATGTTTCGAACTTTTTTATCGAAACACGGGTGGTTTCTTATACGGAAAACCTTGATTTATCAGGGTTTTCCGTTTTCTATATTTCCACGGGGTTTTCGTGAAATGCTAAAATCGCAAAGAACTTTTCTCTATTCAGATCCGCTATTTGAACACGACTTTTCGATATAACCGCCATCGTATGCAGCCTCAAACCCTCGTGGTGTCTTATATTTTAGGGTTTGATGTGGCCGGACTTCATTGTAAAAGCGAATGTACTCATTTACACTTTTCCGGAAGTGCTTTTCAGATGTATATTCCCTCCGATAGGCTTCTTCCTTCTTAAATGTTGCGAAAAACGCTTCTGCAACAGCATTGTCATGAGGACGGGCAGTTGCGGAAAAGGATTGTTTAACCCCAAACTGTTGCAGCAGTTTGGAAAGTGCATCAGAAATGTACTGTCCACCTCTGTCACTATGAAAAGTCAGATTTTTTGGATTTCCGCGTTCGGCATAAGCGTCCCGAAAAGTTGTTGTCACAAGCCGTGTACTGGCAGTACGGGATATGCGATACCCAACCACTCTACGAGAAAACAGGTCAATGATTGCGCAAAGGTACATCCAAGAATCTTTAATTCTGAAATAAGTAATATCGCTTACCCAGATTTGATTTGGATGATCAGCATTGAATTCACGGTTTAGCAGGTTTTGTTTTTTGCGTTGCTGTTGAGCTTTGTATAGCTTTTTTGCATCTGTGCGGATGCTGTATAAGCCGAGTTCATGCATAATGGCTGAAACGCGTTTTGTACTGACGTGCATACCAGTCTTCACTAAAACCGAGCGAATCTTATCGGCACCATATCGCTGCTCACTGTCATCAAATATTTGTTTGATTTTCAGCATAAGCTGAGCTTTTTCCTCTTCATACTGGCTGCGGTTTACCCGGCGGAAAATGTGGTTATAAAATGTGCCACGGGATACATCCAGCGCTTCGCATAGTTCATGGACACTGTATAGATCTGCCATTTCATTATGTAGGTGTTCCAAAGTTGCCAGCTTATCCTGCAAAGGGATACGGGTAATATAACCTGATAAACGGATGACTTCCAGCTCATGTTCTACTTTTCGAAGCCGCCTTGAAATAGCATCAAATTCTGCTGGAGTATAAGTGCGGGTATCTGTTTGAATGGAGCAATACTGCTTTCTCCAATGATAGAGGGTACTCTGAGATATGTTCAATTCTTTGCAGAGTTCCTTAATGGATTCGCCTTTTTCATAGCGCCGGATCGCTTTGACTTTGAACTCAGTTGGGTATTTTATTGGCATAGCCTCATCTCCTTAGATATGATGAGCCTATTATAAAATGCAACACAGTACTGTCAAATATGCGCCGAGGATTGTCGAAAGTGCTAAAACTATGTTGATTAAACTCTCAAATATGGTATAATTTAACTATAATAGTATAAGGACATATACAAAAATAGGCAAAGGAGGGAATATTGTGAAATTACGCGAGATTATTTTAAAGAACTTCAGGGGCTACTATGCCGAAACAAGAATAACAATTGATGATCTGACTGCTTTGATTGGTAAGAATGATGTTGGGAAGTCCACTATTCTCGAGGCTCTTGATATATTTTTTAATCAGTCAAAAATCGATTCTGTAGATAGAAATGTATTCCATATGGGTGAAGAAACTGTAATCGGATGTGTTTTCGATGATCTCCCCGCCGAAATTACATTGGAAAATGTAACTACTTCATTCTCCAAAGAATACCTGCTTAACCGAGATGGGAACTTGGAGGTTTTGAAGAAATATCCTACTAATGGAAAAACAACCATTTGGATTTATGCCAATCATCCATCTAATGACGGATTTAATGATTTGCTGTTAAAAAAGAATAATGAGTTGAAAGCAATGATTCGAGCTGCGCACTTGGAAGACGGTGTAAATCTATCCATTAATTCAGCTATGCGTGCAGCATTATGGGCATCTTTAGGTGATACAATTACCTTTGAAGCAAGAGAGATTAGTGCGGATCAAGCTGATGAGAAAAAATTGTGGCCCAAAATTGAACCGCTGTTGCCATCCTATCGGCTGTTCAAAGCGGACAGGCCGAGTTCTGACGAAGACCAAGAAGCGCAAGATCCTATGCAACATGCAATGAAGACCGCACTTGAAGAACAATCAGAGCAGTTGAACGCCATTGCCAATGAAGTACAGCGAAAGGTTTCGGAAGTTGCCACCAATACTATTCAGAAATTAAGGGAGTTTGATCCAGAGCTCGCTGCAACATTAACCCCTAAATTCAAAAAAGAACCGACATGGGAAAAGGCATTTTCTTTTTCTTTGACGGGAGAAAATTCTATCCCTTTGAATAAGCGCGGAAGTGGAATTCGGAGACTTGTGCTTTTTAGTTTCTTTAGGGCTACAACTGAATCTGCCCTTTTTGAAGGCAAAAATATTATCTATGCAGTAGAGGAACCAGAAACCTCCCAACACCCAGATGCCCAAAGGATGATAGTAAACACATTTAAAGAGATGACGGAAAAGAACGGGTGTCAGATAATTATCACAACTCACGTCCCGGGGTTAGCAGCTCTGCTTCCAATTCAGAGCCTGCGCTATATTACAAATAGCGAAGGCTATCCCGAGGTTGCAGTCGGAACGGAAGACGCTGGAATTCTGGCACGAATTGCTGACACATTAGGAGTACTCCCAGATTTAACTCCGCCATTGGCTCCGCAGCATCATGATGTAAAACTTGTTATCTGCGTAGAGGGGCCAAATGATGTAGCGTTCCTCACAGCAATTAGTCGAACTGCACATCAAGCAGACCCAAGTATTGTTGATTTGAATAGCTCACCTTACATTGTGATTATTCCTTTAGGGGGCAACACTCTAAAGGAGTGGGTAAATCACAATTATCTTCAAAAGCTTAACACACCTGAGTATCACATATATGATAGTGATAATACACATGCACACGCCGGAATTTGTGACCAAATTAATCGCCGCGGCGATGGTTCTTCTGCAAGAGAAACAGCAAAACGCGAAATGGAAAATTACATACATAGCGATGTTGTAAGGGACCTCTTTGGTGTCCAGATTGAGATAAGCGACACAATGGACGTGCCACGTGAAATCTCCGCACTATTGCAAGCGAGAAATCCAACGGCATATAGCCCCGAAACAGTAAAAAGGAAATTGAACAAATTAGGAGCCCCCAGAATGACAATGGAATTGCTTCACAGCCGTGATCCTGCTGATGAGGTTATAGGATGGCTGAGAGAAATTTCAGAATTTATACAGGCGTAGTTTTCAGCACCAGCGATTTTCTACATCAAAAAAGGAAAATATCGGGTCTGTCCCAAATTCTGTGTAAACACCGAAATGCGGTGCAAATAGAGCAAAATTTATTCAAGGCGGAAGTGGCGCAAGCTGCTGCCGCCTTGTTTTCAAAATAGCAGTGGATAGTGGGCATGTCAAGGGCGGGGGCGCCAGCCCCCGTTCATCTTGATCCTTGACATGCCGGTATGCAGCAGGTTATTCCGGCATGCGATCAGCAAAGAATACTGCCAGCTGAGCATGAATCATGCTCCAATCCTGTCTCCGGCCAGTCCATTTCTTTGTGATATCAATCATGGCCAGATACAGCATTTTCAGTAGGCTGTCATCGGTGGGGAACACGGATTTTGCCTTGGTTACTTTCCGAAGCTGACGGTTGAATCCCTCAATTGCATTGGTCGTATATATCAAGCGACGAACCTCTTGGGGATACTTGAAATAGGTACTCAGATTGGGCCAATTATCCCGCCAGGACTGAGAAATTTTGGGGTATTTCTTGTCCCATCGCTCAGCGAAGGTGTCCAGTGCGTCCAAAGCGGTAGGCTCATCTACCGCAGCGTAAACAGCCTTCAAATCGGCCATGAGTACTTTCAAGTCCTTGTAAGATACATATTTGCTGGAATTCCGAAGCTGGTGAATAATACAGTTCTGAATCTCTGCCTTGGGAAACACTGCTTCGATCGCAGCGGCAAATCCGGTCAAATTATCCGTACAGGCAATGAAAATATCTTCTACGCCCCGGTTCCTCAAGCCGTTGAGCACCGTTGCCCAGAATTTGGCACTCTCATTTTCACCGACCCACATGCCCAGAACATCTTTTTTGCCGTCCAGATTGATACCAATGGCTATGTATACGGCCTTTTTGACGATTTGCCCCTCACTGCGAACATGATAGTGGATGGCATCCAGGAAAACCACTGCGTATACGCTTTCCAAAGGCCGCTGCTGCCATTCTTTTGCGATGGGAAGGATCTTATCCGTAATGCGACTTACAGTTGTATCTGAGACTTCTACGCCGTAGATATCCTGAATATGCGCTTCAATATCACCTGTGGTCATTCCTTTTGCATACATGGACAAGATCTTTTCCTCGATGTCCTGGCTGATGCTGGTTTGGTTTTTCTTCAGCACCTGAGGCTCAAACTCGCCTTTCCGGTCTCGAGGCACCGATACCGCTACATCTCCGAAGCTGGTCCGCAGTGTTTTATGACTGTGACCGTTGCGGCTGTTATCTGTGTCCTTGTTCTTGTAGTCATACTTGCTGTAGCCCAGTTCATCATCCAGCTCTGCTTCCAGGCCATTCTCCATGAATTCTGAGATTGCCTCCTTAAACAGGCTCTGAATGTCATCCATGCTGCCGATGTTTGCCATCTGCGACAGTTCTCGGATTTTCTCCCGCCGGGCGTTTTCTTCTGGAGTACGATTCTTTCTGGCCATATGTAAAACCTCCGATGTGGTGCTTCTATTCTACACCACATCGGAGCTTTACACAAAATTTGGGATGGTCTCAAAATATCCGGAATGAAGCCACCTGACACGTCGTCGCGGACTGCATATCGTTCGCGACGACGTTTTCTTTTTCAAAGCAAACGTCATCTCTCACTCATTCCGTCGTTCCTCCTTTCCGACCGCGATTCGCTCCGCTGGATTCCGGTTCGGATAAGAAAACGAAAATATCCGGAATGAAGCTACCTAACATATGAAAGAGTTCTCTTTTTCGAACATTTTCCCGAAAAAGAGAACTCTTTTTGCAGAGAACCTTGATATACGAAGGCTTTAACATGAAATGCAGATGAACAAAAACATCCAGATGGAAGCCGCATGGCGATCCCGGAAGCATTGAAAAATCAATGCTTCCGGGATCGTCCCTTATACATCAATACCTCCACCTGCCCAAATACAAATTATTTCGTTAACTGTGATCTATTATCTATTATTTTTTGAATTAGATTTTGCTAAGTAAAATGCTAAGTAAAATTCAAGCTATCGGCCGCTCCGAAAAATCGTTCTGATCCACTGATATCCCTTACAGCGGCGGGATAGAGGGCGCCTGCTCTGGTTCAAGGCAGATATTACCTTTGCAAAATAGTTACAAAACGGTTACAATCGTATCATTCGTGCACGAAATGATATTTTTGAGAGGTATTGCTATGAAAAAGACGCGTATTATGCTGACCGCAGCTGTTTTGACGGGAAGCCTGCTCACCATCCCCGCTGCCGCGCTTTCCCACGAGGTCGTTCCCGGCGACACCATGTGGAAGTTGGCCGTACAGTATCAGGTGGGCACCAGCGAGATCATCCAGGCAAATCCACAGGTGGATGACCCCAATCTCATCTATCCGGGCCAGCTGCTGCAGATCCCCCAGCTGGACAGCACGGAGGCCAGTTATGAATCGGAGGTCATCCGTCTGGTCAACGAGGTCCGCCGGAAAAACGGCCTGCACCCGCTGAGTGCCAATTGGGAGCTGTCCCGGGTGGCCCGTTACAAGTCCCAGGACATGCGGGACCGGGGATATTTCTCCCACACAAGCCCCGCCTATGGCTCCCCCTTCCAGATGATCACCGCCTTTGGCCTCTCCTACCGTACCGCCGGAGAAAATATTGCCCGGGGCTACGCCTCTCCACAGGCTGTTGTGGACGGCTGGATGAACTCCAGCGGCCACCGGGCCAACATTCTGAACGCCTCCTACACCCAAATTGGTGTCGGCTACGTTGCGAAGGGCAATTACTGGACCCAACTGTTTATTGGATAAGCAAAGGAAGCCGGCGCCCCGCAGGGGGCGCCGGCTTCCTTTGCTTATCCTTTTAGGCCTGTTCCTCCGGCACTGCCAGCTCAAAGCTCTCCCAGGTGTGGAGATCCGCCTCCACGCCCTTCCAGGTCAACTCCATAGCCTCGCACTCCTGCCAGGTCAGATAGCGGAAATAAAATTCCACCTCCAAATGGCAGGGCAGAATGTCCAGCACGATATTTTCGATCTCCCGGAATTCCGGCGGCACACCGTTTACATCCGGGAAAATCACCCGCAGGCGGCCTGTGTCCACCTCCAGCGCCTTAGCCCGGACGCCGCAGCCCTGGATGGTGCGGTTGATTGCCTCCGGCGTCAGGCTGTCCCCGTCGATCTGCAGCAGCGCAGCGATGGCCGCCCGGCGGCTCTCTGCCGTCAACGCGGCGGACTTTCTGGCAAAAAGCGCCTCTCTGCGGTCCAGCCCCTCGTCCTCCGCCGTGGCGGTGAGACTTTCCCGCTCCACGGTCTCCAAACGCTCCGCCGCCGTGTCCAGTGCGCTGCCCAGGGCATATAGTTCCCCCTCGCTGACGCTCCCCACCGACAGGTCATAGACGCCCAGGGGCAAGAGCAGGTTTTTCAAATACGCCGCATAGCCCATGTACTCACGCCTCCAGCTCCGTCACGCTCAGACCGCCCAGCACAGGCAAAGTCCCAACGGCCGCCGCCACGTCCGCCGCCGGGCTCACCAGCCGTACATTTGCCACGCCCTCCTGCTGGAAAGCCAGCGTGATGAGCTCCGCCGCCAGTACTGGTTTACCCAGCAGATGCCCGCCGAAAAAGGAGGCCACCGCCTGCTCCACCGTCGCTTTTACCGCCGCGAATGTCCAGCCGCTTCCGGCGGCCACCTCCATCGTCACATTCACGGTCCGCGTCTGGGGAGCCAGTACCCGCACATCCACGGCGATCTCCCGCTTTTCCTGCAGGTCCGCCCGGACCTCTTCCAGCAGTGCTGCATCCGGCTGTCCGCTCTCTCCGGTAATGTACACGTCCACCGTTCCGATGCCCCGCGCCCTGCCCACCGCCTGGGCCGCCGTCACGCCTTCATGGTCCATGGCCGAGCGCTCATACCAGGCCGCATTGGCGCCGTTGGGCAGACGGCGGTAGCTCTCCAGCACCCTGGCCCGCAGGCTCTCGTCGCTCTCCGGGTCACTTCCGCCGGAAAACGCCTTCGGATTGGTGCAGGCGGTGATGCCCACCGGGCAGGCCGTCATGATGGTGACGGTCCCGGACGCCGCGTTAGACGCGCTGCCGCCTTCCAATGCCTCCGCCGGCGCATCCACGAACAGCTCCCCCGCCTTCAGCACGCACCGGGCGGTGGTCTGAAACCGGACCTCCTCTTCCGTCATGCAGATGCTTCCCGCCGGGACCTCCAGGTCCACCGTGGAAGCCCGCTCCACGGAAAATCGCAGCGTTCCCACCGCTTTCACCGCCTCCAGACGGCGCAGTCCCCGCATGGCGGCGTGACGGTCCAAATAGATGCCTTGCGCCGTCTGGGGAAAGCTCTGGTCCAGCACCCATTCCGTCTGAATATTCAGCGCCTGCACCTGGGCGGCAGCGGCATACAGCCGCACCGCCAGGTCACAGGATTCCTCCGGCCGGAAGCCGCAGCGCTCCTCCAGCTTCGCCAGCATCTCTTGATAGATCTCCTCAACGCCTTTCAAGCCCGTTCTCCTTTCACTTCATATCCAGCGTCACCGCCAGCTCCTCTCCCTCGTAAAGAAGACGGGCTGTCAGGGCCATTACGCCGTCCCCCTCTTCCAGCGTCACTGCTTCCACCGAGACAGGCTCCTCCGCCAGCGCCTCCGCCGTGAACTGCTGGGCTGCCGCTTGGCGGCGCTGGCAGGGAAACGTGTCCAGCTGCCACAGACGGCTGCCCAGTTCCTCCAGAAAGGGAAAACTCCCCCGCCGGGCCGTCAGCTTGAACAGCACCCGCTGCAGCAGAGCATCCCGTCCCTCCGCCAGACGCAGGCGGTTCCCGCTTTTCACATAGTCTCCGTTTTCCAGCTTCAACTCCGCCATGTCACACTGTCTCCTCCTCGCCGCACCGGCAGGGCACATAGGGCTCTCCGTTGACGCGCAGCGTTCCCTCCAGCTGTATGTCGCCCCGAAGGCGGATGCTTCCGTCCCGCTTTAGGTAAATGCTTCCGCCGCCAGGGCCTTGGATGCAGACCTCTCCCGGCTGCATCCCCTCCGGTGCCGGCTGCTGCCGGGTCCCCGCCACGCACTGTTCCTCTCCGCCGGGACCGCCCTTGATGACCAGCACTGCTCCGCCGCTCTCCGGCATCCAGATATAGCCGCCGGGACCGTAGACCGGCAGTGACCGCACCTCTCCCCGGGTCACCACGCCGGCACTGCCGCCGGCGATGGTGGTCACGCCTAAGTCCGCGTCCGCCGTGGGCGGTGTCTGTTTCATCTGTCTGGAAATCCACATATCACACACGCTCCTCCAATGTCAGCGTCACCTGGGCGCCGTTTTCCCGGGAAAACGTATTCTCCGCCTCCGCCACCCGGAAAGTTCCCCGCAGTCCCAGATACTCCAGGTCCAACTCCGCCGTATCCCCGGGGAAGGCCAGAAAGCTGCCGGGCAGCGCCAATTCCACGGTCCGCTCCCCCTTTTTGGACTGCTGGATCTGGTACTCCCCGGTGTACCGCATGGCCGCCCAGGTGCTCTGTCCCGGCGTATACACCACCCGGCGGCACTGGCCGCCCCGGTCCAGCATGTCCTGGTTGCGGACGCTGTACGCGGTGTTCCGGGTCTTGTCGATGACCAGCACCTCTGTCAAGACGCCGTAGTGGTCCTCCCGCAGCACGCAGGAGAGGACCGGGTCGCCGCCGGTGATCCGCAGCCGCTTTCCCTCCTTTTCCGGTGCCGCCAGCAGGCGGCCGTCCCGGCCGAACCGGGGCGAAAAGCCGCCGTAGGTCCTGCAAAACCCCTCCAGCGCCTTCCACTGGCTGCTGCCTGCCGCCACGGTATAGGCGGAATCCGCCCGCACCTGGGCCGTCTCCGCCGCCTGGATGCCGTAGGGCGTCACATGGTTGCGGATGATCTCCTGCAGTGTCGCTCCTTGATAGGTCAGCGGCCTGGACTCGTTGTCCAGCAGCCGGGCCGCGTATCCCCGGCCGCTGACGGTGGCCGTCAGTCCAGACTTGCCCAGAGCCACGGTGTATTCGTCCACAATGCCCCGCAGCATGACATTCTCCCCCTCCATGGCCAAAAATCCCGCCGCCAGATGCAGCGGCCCCGCCATGGATCGATCGTACAAAAACGTCACCGAATAGCTGTCGCAGGGCACCGTTCCGGTGTGGAGCACCTTCCACGCCAGCAGGGCGGGCAATTCCCAGGTCTCGTGGCGGCAGGTGATGAGCCTTCCTGTCATGGGATATACACCCTGTCTCCCGGATAGATCAGATTGGGGTTTTTGATCTGGGGATTGGCGGCGATCAGCGCCGTCAGACTGACGCCAAACCGCTTTGCGATCCCCCACAGGGTATCTCCTTTCCTCACAGTGTACACGGCGTGTTCCGCCTCAGCCGCCTTTGCCGCGGCAGCCGTCTGCTCCTCTTGATTTTCCAGCGCCGTCAAGCCCGCCGTGTAGCCTCCCAGGTCCTCCCAGAAGGCAAAGCGGTAGCGCACATAGTCCGGCAGGGGCTTTTCCGTCAGCTCCAAGGACACGAAATGCGCCCGGGACGCCGGCCACACCGGATGGACCAGCAGGCCGGGCCCCTCCTGCAAAAACACCTGCTCCAGTGCCCGGAAGGTCTCATAGGCGTCCCGTCCCGCGAAGGTCCCCTCTCCCTGCAGGACCTTGTATGTGCCGCCCAGGTCCTGCAGCACACATCCGCCGAAGGGCACCTTGTGCACGGCCACCTCCCTGCGGCGCTCCACCTGGTACACCTCCGGGTTGTGTGGCCAGGTAAAATTCTTATATCGCATCGGTGTCAGCCTCATCGCCGCGCCTCCTTTCAGTACAGGGAAAATCCGCCGTCATACCGGCGGGCGTCCCGCTGGATGAGGCGGGACAGCGCCCGCTCCCCGGAGCGCTCCCCGGTCTCCTCCTCCGCCAGCGTCTCCAGCCAAGCCGCCCCACCGGCGTTCCCCACCGTTGGCCGGCGTTTCCCGGCAGCCGCCGGGGCTCTCTCGTCCCCGGCGGCCCGCCGCCCGCTTTTCAGCGTTTCCCCTGCGTTCTCCTCTTCATCCCATCCAGCGGCCACGGTCTCATAGCCGCCCTGTGGGGAGCCTATCCCAGACGGTGCGCCGCCCTCCGCAGCGATGTCCGCAAGCCTCTTTCCTCCCGCTGTCCGAAGCGCCCGAGACAAACCGCCCCACACCGCCTCCGGGACGGTCTCCCCGGACCACGAGCCGGCCTCTTCCCTGCCGGCGCCAGCCGCCTGGGATGCTCCTGTCCGGCCATCCGCGCTTTCCTCCGCGTTTTTGCCCAGCAGCAGGCGGGCCAGCGCCGCCCGCTGCCGCAGCAGCTCCTGCCGGATATAATCCACGCTCACACCTCCCGCAGTTTCTGAAACCGCTCCGGGTCAAAGGCGGGATTTACGGTCTCTGTCTCCCGCTGTCCGCCGAGCATCTCCAAAAACGATTCCATTTCCCGGGCCGTCAGCTCTTCCAGAACAGCTCCGCTGTTCTGGAAGGCCGGCTCTCCCTGCGACCAGCAGCACTCCGCCAGCACCCGGGCGTTGGCGAGCAGGCTCCGCTCCAACGGGTCCTCCGCCTCCCGGCCGCTCTCCCGCCAGATGGCCAGAAGCCGGGCCGCCGTCAGCGGCCGCAGCTCATCCACATTGTTCATGCGCCAGTCTCAATGCGCTTGGAGGCCACCACCGTGACCTTTTCCGCCACCATGGCGTTCAGCTGGCCCTCCTCCTGGATGGCACTCCACTCGCAGCCGCTGTAAATGATCTTCCGGTCCGGTTTGCAGATGACCAGGGAAAAGTCCTTCAGCTCATAAAAATTGATGCCGTCGGACACCGCGTCGTCGGTAGCATACAGCCGCGTCAGCTCCAGCGTGTATTTTTTCTGTCCCTCGATGGTGGCCACTGGCTCGCTCTCGCCGAAGGCCTCCACGCTTTGGGAGGATTTGACCGCCTTGGCGGTGTAGCTCTGCACCACCGCCACCTTTCGGCCATCCAGCTCCAGATAGATGTCCGAGCTCGTGGGAAATCCTTTCATGATCGTCTGTTCCCTCCCCTGTTATACGGTGATGTGCACCGTCAGATAGATCTGGTTGAGCCCGTGGGCCACAGCAAAGCTGAACTCCACCAGGCACACGGTGGGGTCGTCGGGGTCCGCGGCGGCGGTCACCTCGCCGTAGCTGTCGATGATCTCAGCGGCCACCTTTTTCTCCAGCTCCACAATGACCTGGGAGCGGATAGCTCCCCGGTTCCGGGCGGTATTTTTCGTCCTGGCGAATTTGCTGCGCAGGGCGTCCCGCACCGCGGGGACGATATCGTCCACGATGAGGATGGTGGTCAGCTCCCGCCAGGTGGCGTCCGCCGCGCCGCCCGTGGTGGTGCGGGTGGTAATGCCCCGCACCGGAGCGGTGACGCCCGCCACACACTCCAGCGGCGTGACGCCGCCCCGCACCAGCAGGTCGATCTCGTTGTCGCTGTAAGTAGCCGCCAAGCCGCCCAGACCCCGCAGCTCCGCGCCGTTCAGAGGGACTGCCGGGTCGGTGCCGGCGGCGATGACGCCGGCCACAGCCGCCGCCGCGAACACACCCGACAGCGTCTGCCCCGCGCCGTCCAGCATGTCAGGGCCCACCAGCACCATCCGCTCGCTGTTCAGCTCCGCCGCATGGCTCACCAGCTCCGCCGCCGTTTCGCCGTTGCCGCCTACTACGGCGATCCGTTCCCGGCGGCAGACGGAGGCGTTCTCCACAGCGGCCCGCAGCGCCTGCTGCACGCTTACATCGGCGCTGTCGCAGACCACCACCTGCGCCTCCTGGCCCTCCAGCACAGCAAATGCCGCCTCGTAGTCCGCCAAGGTGCCCTCGTCCGCCACACGCACCGCCGTCACGGTGGAAGCGCCGTTTTGGAACAGCAGCTTCAAGATCGTGCACATGCCCGCCTCGGTGTCCTCCCCGAAGGCCCGCACACCGGCGGCATAGCTGGTCAGCATCACCGCCTCGCCCACGGTGCCGCCGGCGGCCCTGGCCGCCACGCCGATGCTTTTCGGCGCCGCTCCGGCAGACACCACCGCCGACGCGTCATAGGCCGAGTAAACCCCCGGCCGCTCATGTCTCATTTCACTCAAGTGGTCAAAACTCCCTTCAGTCGAAAGTCCAAAAACGCCTCATCGTCTCCGCCGCTCTCCGCCACGAACACCGCCCGGCACTGCAGCCGGCCCCGCCGGCGGAACATCCCCGTGTCCTTTTCCCATTGGATGCCCTCCCAGGACAGCTCTCCGCAGCGGATGCCGGTGGGCAGGCCTCCCAGCAGTACATCCGCCGCCCGGCCGCAGGCGCTCTCGCAGTCCGCGGCCCGTTCCGCCCGTATGTCCACCAGGATCTCCGCCGCCAGCTGCTTGCCGTAAAGCTCCCGCACCGTGCCCAAGGCCTGGTCGTAGCTCTGCCCCAGGTAATTGCAAAACCCCAGTGCGCCGCTTTCCACAGTACCCACGTCCACCGCCGCCACGGCGCCGTCATGATCCCGCCTCCGCTCCGGAGGCCAGGCGGCAAAGGCGGTAAGCCCCGCTTCCTGCAGGGCCCGGACCACCTCGTCCCGCACCAGCGTCAGTTCCTTCATGTGGCCGCCTCCTTTTCGGTTTCCAACACCGCCCACCAGTGGTCCAGCCGCTGGCCCACGTACCAGGGCCGGCCGCTCCGCACCCGAAAGCGCCGTCCGTTCCATGTGACCACAGCGCCGGTATCTGCCGCCGCATCCCCCAGATACAGCCACAGCCTCCCATCATCCCAGCCGATGTTGGTCATGCCGCCGGGCACTGTCTCACTTTGCTGGGTCAGCGGCTGCAAAAACGCCCTGGCCTCCGCGGTGCCGGCCGCCGTCTCCACAGTGACCGCCTGTCCCCACCGGCACAGGAGCTGCTCCGTCCACGCCCGGCTCATCCCGGCACCCCCAGAAAAGCAAAGTCTCCCGGCTCGGTGTACGGCGCCATCAGCTCCTCCGCCGCCTGGCGCAGGGAGCCGGCCAGGGCGGCGGTCTCCGCCGCCGTCCTGCCCTTGACGGAGACCTGCCCCGCTGTGAAGGACGCCACATCGCCGCCACCGCCGGCCATCATATCCGCCGCCGCGGTAAACGCCGCCGCGCAGGCAAAGGCTGTGCCGCAGTCCTCCGCCGTCAGCCCCTCCCGGAGCCGTCCCCTCCAGCGGCGGACAGCCGCACCGCACAGCGCCTCCAGCAGTGCCGCCTCATCCGCCCCGGCGCCGCACACGCTCTGTGCCAGGCTTCGGATCGTCTGTTCCATGCGTCATCCCTCCCTGTCGGATACCGCTCACACCCTCAAGACCTTGGAAGCGTCCGTGAACAGCTTGGCAAAGCCGGAAACGGAGGTGATGGCGGCACGCTCCAGCTGGCGGTCGATGAGCTTGTCATATTCCACCAGGATCTCGCTGGCGCTGATCTGTTCCAGAGCGTACCGCTTGTCCAGGCCGATGACGGTTCCGGCGGGCACCATGCCGCTGCGCAGGAGCTTTGCGCCCAGGGGCGTGGTCAAAGTGCCGGTGCCCTGGAAGTTCAAGCCGGTCAAGGGATTCTGGAACTCCGGCAGCTTCAGCATGGCCAGCATCATGTCGTTGCCCACCAGCAGGGTATTCATGGTGTAAGGGTCAAACTGGCTCCAGAAGTCCACCAGCGCCTCATAGCTGAGGGTGCCCGCGGTGCCGGAAACAGGCTTGGTGCCCACGGAATAGCTTTTGGCCTTGTTGTCGTTGCCGTCGCCGTTGAGGATGACGCCGATGGCGTCCTCCAGGTGCATACGGCCGATGTAGGCGCCGATCTGGCGCAATGTCACGGAAAACAGGTCCAGACGCTGGAAGCGGATGGCCTCGTAGGAGGCCACCAGCATGCGGCCCCGCTTGTGCAGGCGCACCAGATTCTCCTGGGTACGGACCACGGTCTCGGGAATGGCGGCGCCCTCCTCCACCCGGCGGAGCTTCTTGTCCTCCTCAGTGGGCACGGAGGCGATGGAGCGGTAGTCCATGCCGTCAAAATGGGTCACGGTCGCCACCAGGTCCGGCAGAATGCTGCCCTCCTCCAGGCCCTGGCGCACCACCCGGGACACGAACTCCGGGAACAGCACGGAGGACTCGGTGGTGTGGAAAAATTTCTCCACCATGTCGCTGCCTGCACCCTTGACCTTGATGTCGAAGCGCTTGAGCTGCCGCTGGAAGGCGTCCAGTCCCTCCAAGGGCGTACCGCGGTAGTTTTCGCTGGGGTCCAACTCCTCCAGGGTCTTGGCAAAGCTCTGGCCGCTGCGGCCGTACATGCCCTTCTCCAGGCGAATGTTCTCGTAATGATAAGCCATCTCTATCTCCTCCTTACAGTACGAATGTCACGGTGCCGCCGGTGCTGTCCACATCCACCACCAGGTAGCTGCGGCCGGCGCTGTCCGCTTTGACGCCGCCGGAGCCGTCGGCGGAAAGGCCGCTCCAGCCCAAGGCAGGTGCCGTGCCGGTGTAGTTCACGCGCACCATGCCGCCCAGGGCCACGGTGCAGGCCGCACCGTCCCTGCTGACGCTGCGCACCACGCCGCAAAAGCCGTCGCCGCTCTGGCAGGGCCCCACGGTCTTGCTGTCAGACACCTTGACCACCTGGTCCTCCACCGCCGCCTCACCGGCAAATGTGGCCGTCCACTGGCCGATCCCCTCATACGAGTAATTCATGCATGCTCTCCTTTCTTATTTTCGTCCTCAGACGAGAAATGCCGTCTCATCGCCCCGCTCCTCCGGGGCTCTGTCCCGCAGCTGGGGCATGGCGGGAAAGCGCCGGGCCGCCTGCTTTTCATAGGCCCGCTTCAGCTCCCGCAGCTCCGGCTCCTCCAGACGCTCCGCCGCCGCGGCGAACACGCCTCCGTCCAGGCCGTCGTCCGCCAACATGGCAAGGCGCACCACCTCCCGGCGCAGCTCCTTCATGTACCGCTCCCCCAGGGCCGCCTGCTTGCGCAGCAAGGCTGTCTGCCGGTCCTCCTGGCCGTAGCGCTTCAAAACACCGGCTCCCGGCTGGGCAGGCACCGCCACGAAGGACCACTCATAGGCGTCCAGCGGCTCCCGTAGCTCCGTAAAGCACAGCTTGTCCCCATACCGCTGCCCTCTTACGTGCTGGCAGCCGCCCTCGGCGCCGCAGATGGAGCACACCTGCCGGCCCATGCTGCAGCCCACGCTGACCTCCTTTTTGATGCCGCCCTCGATCTCCGCGATAAGGTCTGCGTTTTTCTCCGTCCGCAGCAGATACGCCCAGCCCTTCAGCCAGCGGTATCCGTCTCCCGCCGCCGTGGTCATGGCCGGTTCCTCCACCACCTCCGTGCGGTAGATGCGGGCGGTCTGCCCCTGGGCGGACCACTGGTGGTCAAACACGCCGCTCTTGCCCACGAACAGCCTGCCCAGCTCCTCCAAAGCCTCCGGGGCGAACCGCTCCAAGTCCCGGTCCACCTCGTTGTCGCACAGCCGCAGCGTAAAGGTGTACACCTGCTCCGCCGTCAGCGGCGTCTTGGCAAACTGGTTGATGCGTTTCAGCTCCTCCTGCATTTCCTCTGTCGCCATTTCTTTTACACGCCTCCCTGTTTTTCCTGTTCCGCCCGGTCATTTTCGATGCGCAGCCGCCTGGCCTGTTCCCGGTAAAGCTCCGCCCGGGACTCCTCCACCTGGTCCTGGAGGTTGATGTCGTCCCAGACCACCTCGCAGCCGCAGGGATAGCCATGCATCCGCAGCCACATCCGGCACACCCGTTCCACCACCGGCGTCAGCATTCTGCGGATGGCGGTGATCTCCGTGGTCAGAAGGTCCGCCTGCTGGGCGCTCATTCGCTCCGTGGAGCTCCAGCTGAGCCCCAGCATGAAAGGCGGGATACCGGTCTTTGCCACGATCTGCTCCAGCACCTGCCGCACCGGCACCTCACTGTCCAGGATGGGCGCGTCACCGCCGATGACGCGAATGTCCACATCTCCCACCGCCACGAAGTCCCGGACGCTTCCGCCGCGGCTGTCCGCCATGGCTCTGGACCACTCCCCGGCCAGCTGCCGGCTCCGCTCCGCCGCCTGTCCCTCGCCGTCCCGGCAGGTGACGGCAAAGCGCACATTGCCGCACCGCTCCCAGTTGACGCCGATGGTGTGGTAAATTTTCATGAGAATATCCGCCAGAAACGGCAGGGACCGCAGCAGTGACACGCCATAGGGGTTCTCCGCCTCCGGGTGGAAGGGCGTGAACAGCAATAGGTGCTGGTAGGGCAGGGGCTGGATGTGTCCGTGCTCATCCGGGCCGCAGATCACAAAGTCCAGGGGGTGCTCTCCCTCCCGGATGTCGATGCGGTCCACCCGTCCGCACAGCAGCGCGGCAATGTCCCGGTTCCCGCCGGCAGGCACCATCTCCCCCACCGCCCTGCCGTAGGTCAGCAGGGAATCCAGGTAGCAGTCCAGAAAGGCGTTCATGCCAAACTGTCCCCGCCCCGTGGGCACCGTCCGCAGAAATTCCGCCAGCTCCCGCTCCGCCGCCGGGTCGCCGCACCGGGCCGACACGCCGCCGCACATCCGCACCAGCTTGTAAATGGCCGCGTCCACCAGAGGCACCGCCTCCCGCACCGCCCGGTACAGCTGGTCCTCTCCCCTGTGCAGGGGCACATAGTCCCCCAGCATGCCAAAGGGGTGCTGTTCCCCGCTGCGCAGCTGCACCGGCGCCGCTGACACACTCTCCCGCTTTTTAAACCATCTCACGTTTGATATCCGCCTCCGTTTCTTTCCGTCACATCCGCCGCTCTACATACGTCGCCGCGAATCCGCCGCTGCCGTCCCGCACCAAATCCATGGCAAAATACCGCATGTCGTTTTCCCATGGCCTTCGTCCATGGGAGCCCTTTCCTTTCAACTCTGGTCCGCCGGGCAAAGCCCGCCGGTCCCAAGGTTTTCCGCAGGCGGAAAACGCTTGTACGCGGCTTCGCCGCGGCTCGCTTTGCTCGCTTCATGGACGCCGCTCCACATATGTCGCCGCGAATCCACCGCTGCCGTCCCGCACCAAATCCATGGCAAAATACCGCATGTCGTCCATGGCGTGGTCGTGCTCCTTTCGGGGCGCGTCCTTTCCGCCCCGCTCGTCCCAACAGTACTGCTCCATCTCCCGTAGGCAGTCTTTGCAGCCCTGGCAGATGATGATTTTTCGTTTTTTCAGCAGGTCCGCCGTCACCCGAATGCCGTCTGCCACATCGTTTACCGCCCGCGTCACGGTAAAACCCTCCCGCCGCAGCGTCTCGATAAAGCTGGCGGCCGACGGGTCCACGATGACCCGCTGGATCTCTCTTCCCGCGGCCAGGCCCTTTAGGTCCGCCGCGTATTCGGCGTCCGTTTTCTGCCACCCTTCCTTCCGGGAATCAAAATACCGCTCCGCCACCCGGTACCAAACGCCGTCCATCTGCCCCCAAAGGCCGAAGGACGCCGGGTTGGCGGTCCCGTAATCCACGGAGATGCGCCACTGCCGGAAAGGTCCCGCCGGCACCGGCGCCGTGTCCCGCTGGCAGTCAAAGAAGTCGTACACCAGGCCCTGGGCCGCCGTCCACTCTCCCAGCACGAACCGCCGGTAAAACACCCCCGAGTAAGCCCGCCGGTAGCGTGCCCGGATGCGGGGCGATAGGGCGGGGTTGTCGTCCATGGTAAAGTGGAGGTACAGCGCCCGCCGCTCCTCCGCCTTCAAGATCCACTCCTGGTAAAACCAGTGCTGGGGCCCCTCGGGGTTGCAGTTGAACCAGAGCCTGCTCCCCGCCACGGAGCACCGGGCGCAGGCCTGCTCCACGAAGGAACGGGGCATCAGCGCCGCCTCGTCCAGCAGTACGCCCGCCAGGGTGCTGCCCTGGATGAGAGCCGCGCTGGTCTCATCCCTGCCGCCAAAGAGCAGATAGCGGTTTTCATGTCCGCCGTACCGCACGATCAGCAAATTTTCCGACCGCTTCTCCCGGTAGGAAAACCCCAGCTGCCGCAGGCAGGGCAGCAGCTCCGACAGCAGGTTTCGCCGCAGGGACACGATGGTCTTGCCGCACAGGCCCAGCTGCTGTCCGTTAAAGCAGGCCTGGGCCCACAGGAAGAAGGACAGCCCCATGGAAAAGGTCTTTCCGCTTCGGACCGCCCCGTCGCAGATGATGGCCTCCCAGTGCTGTTCCGGCCGGCACCACCAGGTCAAAACCCGCCGCTGCTTGGGAGAAAAGCGCAACACCTCAGCCGTGCTCCCACGCTCCCTCCTCTTCCGTACCGGCGGCGCTCAAGGCTCTGAACAGCTCCTCCGCTCCGGAGACGCTCTCTCCGCCCAGCAGCTCACACAGTGTCTCCAACGCCCGCACACGGTCCACGAATTTGATCTCCACGCCGCCCTTGTCCGTCACCCGGATCTCCGCCACCGCCGACAGGTCCAGCCCCTCCGCCAGGGCGCTTTGCCCCTGCATGGCCAGCCTCACGCCGTCGTTGGCCTGTCCAAACGCCAGCTGCGCCAGCCGCCGCAGGACATCCTCCCGCCGCAGCTGCCCCGCGGCGGCCTCCCGCATCCGGTCCAGGCGCTTTTGCGTCCCCGGTGCCGCGAGACAGGTAAAGCCGTCCCGGCACCCCGCCTCCAGGGCGGCCCGCTCCGGGTCCATGGTCCGCAGGTACGCCCGGCAGAACCGCTCCATGTTCGCCATCTCTCCGCCTCCTTTTGTCCGCACCCCTGGTCTCCCCACCGGCCTTTGCCGCACACCGCTGTGCGGCAGGCCGGAGATTTTTTCTTTTCTCCCTCCTAGCTGCCAGTGTTTTTTAGCAAAATTTTAACATCCCGTCTGTTATAATAGAGGTGACCTGCTATAATGTGGTCATACCGTTACGAAAAGGAGCAACTGCCTTGCACCACGAAAAACAACTCTGGAGCCGCCTCTTCCCCTTCTCCCGGTGGGACCTTCTCATCTCCTCGGTCATCTTTCTCTGCGCGGTGGTTTTCTGCGCCCTGCTCCGTCTGACCAACAGCGGCGACGGCTTCGCCTCCCCCATTTTCGTCCTGGCCGTTCTGCTCATCTCCCGCCTGACCACCGGGTATCTGTACGGTCTCATCGCCTCATTGCTGGGCGTCATCTGCGTCAACTACGTGTTTACATACCCGTATCTGGCCCTCAACTTCACCCTCTCCGGCTATCCGCTGAGCTTTCTGGCCTTTTTGACAGTCTCCATCATCACCAGCACCTTGACCTCCCAAGCCAAGCAGCAGCAGGAGCTGCGGGTGGAGAACGAAAAGGAAAAGATGCGGGCCAATCTGCTGCGCTCCGTCTCCCATGACATCCGCACACCGCTGACCTCCATCGTTGGCGCCACCTCCACCATTTTGGAGACGCCCGCCCTCTCTCCGGCAGAACAGCGGGACCTGCTGGAGGATGTCCGTGATGACGCCCAGTGGCTGATCCAGGTGGTGGAGAACCTGCTCTCCATCACCCGCATCGGTGACGACCAGGCCCGCATCCACAAGGAGGCCGAACCGGCGGAGGAGATTTTAGGCGTCGCCGTGCAGAAATTCCGTAAGCGCTATCCCGCTGTCTCCGTGGAGGTCTGTGCCCCGGAAACGCTGCTGTTCGTCCCCATGGACGCCATTCTCATTGAGCAGGTCCTGTCCAACCTGCTGGAAAACGCCGTGCTCCACGGCAAAACCACCTCCCACATCCGTCTCAGCGTCCAAAGCGACGGCAGCGACGCTCTGTTTTCCGTGCGGGACAATGGGCAGGGCATCCCCCCCAGTCTGCTGCCCACTCTTTTCGACGGCACACTCAAGCACAGCGAAACCAGCTCCGGCGACGGCAAGCGCAACATGGGCCTGGGCCTGTCCGTGTGCCTGGCCATTGTCCGTGCCCACGGCGGCACCATGGCGGCCAAAAACCTGGCGGACGGTGCGGAATTCACCTTCCGTCTGCCCTTGTCAACAGGAGGTAGTCAATGAACATCCGAGAAAAGATCCTGGTGGTGGAGGATGAAAAGAGCATCGCCCATTTCATCTCCACCATTCTGAACACCAACGGCTACGAGGCCATGCAGGCCCGCTCCGGCCAGGAGGCCCTGTCCATGATCTCCTCCCACTGCCCGGACCTCATCATTCTGGACCTGGGCCTTCCGGATATGGACGGCATGGACATCCTCCGCCAGCTGCGCAGCTGGACCAGTCTGCCGGTGGTGGTGGTTTCCGCCCGCTCCCACGAGCGGGACAAGGTCAGTGCCCTGGACCTGGGCGCCGACGACTATCTCACCAAGCCCTTCGGTACTGACGAGCTTCTGGCCCGTGTCCGTGCCGCCATCCGCCACACCCGCACCACCTCCGGCAACAACGAGATCGCCCAGCAGGGGACCTACACGGTGGGGGACCTGGTGGTGGATTTCAACAAGCACCAGGCCCTGGTCCGGGGCGAAAATGTCCGTTTGACCCTCAGCGAGTTCCGCATCGTGGCCCTGCTGGCCAAGCACGCCGGCAAGGTCCTCACCTACGACTTCATCATCAAGGAGCTCTGGGGCCCCCGTGCCGGCGGCGACAACCAGATCCTCCGGGTGAACATGGCCAACATCCGCCGCAAGATTGAGGAAAACCCCGCCTCCCCCCGGTATCTTTTCACGGAGGTAGGCGTAGGCTACCGCATGGCCGAGGGCGACTGAGAAAAAAACACCTCCCGCCGCGTTCGGTGCGGCGGGAGGTCCCGCATGCAAAACATGCCGGGGAGCCTGTGGGCTCCCCGGCATGTCTATTGACCTTTTTCATTTATTTCCGCTCCAGGTCCTCCACATACGCCTGGACATACCGCATAAAGTTTTTCGTCATGGGAGACGCCGCCTTCACCTGGGGCACGCCCATGCCCAGCATCCGAGACTGCGCCGGCCGGATGGGCAGGGCCACAGCGTCGTTGGGATAGTTCCGCAGCAGCAGTTCCGCCAGAATGGAGACTCCCAATCCCTTGGCCACCATGGAGATGATGGCGTAGTCGCTGCACGCGGAAAACAGGATGTGGGGCTGCTGGGGGAGCTTTGCAAGGATGTCATGTACCTCACCGTCGTAGCCCTGCATGGGCATAATGAAGTGCTCCGTCAAAAAGCCCTCCAGCGGCACGAACTCCCCCTCCGCCAGCGGGTGTCCCGGCGGCACCAGCGCCAGCATCTGATCCTCGCACAGGGGCAGCCACTCAAAATTTTTTCCCTCGCCGCCGGCATAGAGGCACAGGTCCGCCTCCCGGCGCTCCATGGCGCCTTCAATGATGTCCGTACCGCCCTCAATGATCTGGATCTCCACATTGGGATAATCCTTCTGGAAGCTGGCGATGATGCCGGGCAGCCAGTAGGTGGCCACGCTGGGATAGGCGGCAATGCGGATGCGGCCGGTGTCGGCGCCTTTGATCTTGGCGATGCTCTGCTCCAAGGACTCATTGGTCCGCAGCAGCTGGCGGATAATGGGCAGCAGCATTTCGCCCTCCGTGTTGGGGAGGATACCGGCGGAGGTCCGCACCATCAGCGGAAAGCCCACCTCATCCTCCAGCGACTGCATCATGTGGCTGATGCCGGACTGGGTGTAACCCAGTTCCTCCGCCGCCTTGGACAGGCTCCCCAGCTCCACCGCCCGCACAAAGGCCTCATACTTTCGAATATTCACGCTGCCAGCCTCCCTTACCTCCGGTTTATTCGCATGAAAGTCTCTCATGAAACTTGCTTAACACCGGATGTTTTTTAATATCCAGCTTCATGTTACAGGATTCGTCCGCAAAAGGCAAGGCCATTTGTAAAAATGTGCTTCTGTTTTTTCTCTCCGCCGCATATCCTGCCACAGAGGTGATGGGGAAATGATCGTTCATGTGGTGCGCGCGCAAGAAACTGTCGGTTCCATTGCGGAATCCTATGGGGTGGACCCTGCCCGTCTGGCGGCGGATAACGCCGTGCCCCCCTCCGGTGCCTTGGCGGTGGGACAAACATTGGTGGTCCGCTTTCCCCGGCAGGTCCATGCCGTCCGGTCCGGCGAGACGCTGACCTCCATCGCGGACCGCTACGGCATCTCCTTGCGGCAGCTGTGGCGGAACAACTGGCCCTTGGGGGGCCAGTCGGTCATCCATCCGGGGGATGTGCTGGTCATTTCCTATTTTGACGAAAAGCTGGGCCCCGCCGTCCTCAACGGCTACGCCTACCCCTTTATCGACCAGGCGCTGCTGGACGCCCAGCTGCCCTATCTCACCACTCTGGCTCCCTTCACCTACGGCATCACCGCCAGCGGGAGCCTCCTTCCCCTGGAGGATGACCGGCTGCTGGCCGCCGCCCGGCAGCGGGGCACCCGTCCGGTGATGCACCTGTCCACTCTGACAGAGTCCGGCCAGTTCGACACGAAGCGGGGCGCCCTGGTGCTGACGGATGAAGCCGCCCAGTCCCAGCTCATCACAGAAATTCTGCAAACCGTCCGCTACCGGGGCTATGCCGGTGTGGACGTGGACTTTGAATATCTTCCCGGCCGGCTGGCCGCGGCCTACGCCGCCTTTCTGGCCCGGCTGCGGCGGCTGCTGGCGGCCCAGGGCTTCTTCTTGTGGGCGGCCCTGGCCCCCAAGACCTCCGCCGCCCAGCCGGGGCTTTTGTACGAGGGCCATGACTACGCCGCCGTTGCCGCCGCCTCCGACGCGGTGCTGCTCATGACCTATGAGTGGGAATTGTTAGCACACACGCTGAAACCCTTGCAAATCAAGGATTCTTGAAACAATATCTGTATACGTTTTTTGAATTTGTCAAGTTTTCCAATGGACAAGCAATATGATAAGGTCGAAAAAGCACGATTGAAAAAATCGCGCTTTTTCTTTTTCAAAATTCAAAGGAGGATGCCGCTATGCCGAAAGTTATCTTGTCAGATTACTTTTACGGCGATGAATCCGAACAATTTAGCTATTATCGCCTCCCCCGATTATTAGTAACCGGCCAGCGATTCAAAAATCTCTCCACCGATGCCAAACTGCTTTACGGCCTGCTGCTGGACCGTATGGGCTTATCCGCCAAGCATGGTTGGTACGACGAACAAGGTCGGGTGTATATCTATTACACGCTGGCTGAGATACAGGCAGACATGAATTGCGGCCACGAAAAGGCGGTAAAAATGTTGGCCGAGCTGGATACCGGCAAAGGCTTTGGCTTGATCGAGCGCGTGAAGCAGGGGCAGGGACGGCCCACGAAAATCTATGTCAAGCGGTTCACCACACGCCAAAAACCACCGCAGCCCTCTGAGCCGCAAGACATTCCCAGACTTCCGGTTTTCGGAAGTCAAGACTTCGGAAAAGCAGAAGTCAAGAAGTCGGAAAAACAGAAGTCTGCACTTCGGATTTTCGGAAGTGCAGACTTCGGAAAATCGGACGCAAGTTATATTAAATCTAATCAGACTGAGTTCAGTCAGCTTGATCCATCTATCCATCCATCACCCTCCGCACCAAGCACAGGATTGATAGATCGGTACGATTGCCAGAAAGCAGTGCGCGAAAACATTGGATACGACAACCTCTGCGCCCAATACAACCGTGAGGATGTAAATGAGGTGGTGGAGCTGATGACCGATGTTCTGTGCAGCACCCGGTCTACACTCCGTGTTGGCGGAGAGGCGCTTCCCACCGAACAGGTGAAAAGTCGTTTCTTTCAGTTGGACAGCGGGCATCTGGAATATGTATTTGACTGCCTGCGGAAAAACACAACGGAGATCCGAAATATCCGGGCCTATCTGCTGACTGCCTTATATAACGCACCGGCTACTATCAGCAACTACTACCAGGCAGCGGTCCAGCATGACTTCGGCCCTTGATAACGGTTGAAAATGCGTCTCGGTTTGAGACGCATTTTTCGACATAATTCTAAAAAATGGAGGTATCCCTATGGCAGACGGAAGAAAAAACCCGTTGATTGGAGCGTTCCGAACGCCAGTGGCGGAAACGCTGCCCAAGGCATCCGAACCGTTGCAAGCAGATGAGGGCAAAAAGTCAGCCGCGCCGCCCAAGATTACGGTTGACCCCAAGCCCCCTGTTGCTGACCCCGGAAAACCTGGCGAGGACAAGAAGCCCGTTGAGCCGCCCAAGGCTGCAACTGACCCCAAGGCTCCTGCCACTGCTGTCCCTGGCAAACCCAGCGAGGACAAGAAGCCCGTCGAGCCGCCCAAGGCCACAACTGACCCCAAGGCCCCCGCCGCTGCTGACCTCGGCAAATCCGCCGATGGTAAGAAGCCCGTCGAGCTGTCCAAGACCGCAACTGACCCCAAGGCCCCCGCCGCTGCTGCCCCTGGCAAATCCGGCGAGGACAAGAAGCCCGTCGAGCCTCCCAAGGCCGCAACTGACCCCAAGGCTCCCACCGCTGCTGCCCCCGGCAAACCCGCCGAGGGCAAGAAACCTATCGAGCCGCCCAAGGCCGCAACTGACCCCAAGGTTCCCGCCGCTGCTGCCCCCGGCAAACCCGGAGAGGACAAGAAACCTACCGAGCAGCCCAAGGTTGCAACTGACCCCAAAGCCCCTGCCACGGCTGACCCCGGCAAACCCGGTGGGGACAAGAAACCCGACGAACCGCCCAAGGCAAAGGATACGGAAGAAGAAATCCCCAAGGACTTCAAACTGCCCATCACCAAAGAGGGACAGTCGGAAATCATCACCACACTGAAAGTATCTGAAATCCACCCCTTTGAGGGCCATCCTTTTAACGTCAAGGATGATAAGGACATGATGGACCTGGTGGACAGCGTAAAGAAGTTCGGCGTTCTGGAACCTGTGGTAGTCATCCCCCGTAAGGCGGGCGGTTACGAGATGGTGTCTGGACACCGCCGCCGTCGGGCCTGCGAACTGGCCGGAATTACCACCATGCCGGTCATCGTCCGTCAGCTTGACCGGGACGAGGCCGTGATCTCCATGGTGGACGCCAACCTAAAGCGTGAAAACATCAGTCCCATGGAAAAGGCCCGCGCCTATGCCATGAAACTGGAAGCCATGAAGCACAAGGCTGGCCGGCGCACCAAAGAAGAAGTTGCCGCGATGGAAGCGGCTGGCAAAAAGCCGATGCGAGCTGACGAGGAACTGGCCCAGCAGACCGGTGAGAGCCGCAGTAATATTCAGAAACTTGTCCGGCTGAACAGCCTGACCCCGGAATTGCAGCAGATGGTAGAGGAAAAGAAACTCCCTGTTCATACCGCCGCCGACCTTTCCTACTTGAAAAAGGAAGAACAGACAGCGGTAGCCGACGCCATCAAAAAGGAGGACAAGGTGCCATCCGGTTCCCAGGCGGTGGAACTGAAAAAGGCCAGTCAGGAAGGAAAGCTGACAACAGAGAAAATTGAAAAAGCTGTGGCCCCCACCAAGCGGGAAGAAACCCCTCCGCTGAAAATCACGCTGACCGAGGAGGACCTGCGGCCTTACTTCCCGGATAAGCGGACGACGATCCCGGATGTAAAGCGAGGCGTGTTTGAGGCACTTGACCTGCGGAAAAAGGCGTTGGAGCGTCAGAGAGCCAAAATTCAAGCTGAAAAGGACCCTAAGAAAAAATCTGAACCAGCGAGGTGATGGAACACGAAGGTGCTGATCGTCAAGCCGGGATATGCCCCGTATGAAGCCGAGATCAATGGATTGCATGAGATGCAGGCTATTGTAGGCGGACTGATTCAAGCCATCTATCCCTTTGAGGACAAAGTGGCAGTCGTCTGTAATGATGAGGGCATTTTTTTAGGGATGCCCTTTAATCGCAGCGTACCTGGAGGGTACGGTGGTGTGTTTGGCCCGTTTTTCGTCTGCGGCGTTGGAGCAGAAGATTTTTGCTCCCTGACCCCGGACCAGATTAAAACCTATAAGAAGGAATTTCATAATGCGGAAATTCTGATAGGGGCAAAAGGAAATACACCAGTCACATTGAAGGTACAGCCCAAAACCGTGGACAGCAATCCCCACCATGAAAAAGGGCGGGATGAGCCTCATAGCCGGGAGTAAAACGCCATGCAGGAAAACACTTCCGCAAATGGACGGCTAAAGGCCCTTACTGACAAGCTGGAAAATGGAGTTTCGGATATTTTTCAGAGCGGCCAGTATGCGGAATATCTCGCCGCCATGTCAAGATTTCATCATTACAGCTTCAGCAATTCCCTGCTGATTTTCATGCAGCGCCCGGATGCCACCCATGTTGCAGGCTATAACGACTGGAAAAACGTGTTCGGCCGACAGGTAAAGGCCCATGAGAAGGGCATACAGATTTTGGCCCCGTGCTTCTGCAACAAATGGACACAGCGGCAGAAGATCAACGAGCAGACCGGCCTGCCGGTACAAGGAGCGGACGGTCAGCCAGTCATGGAGTGGGTCCGGGAGCAACGGGTCAGATACAAGGTCGTGAGTGTGTTTGATATATCCCAGACCGAGGGAAAGGAACTGCCTGTTTTGGGCGTTTCCGAGCTGACCGGGGATGTAATGGAATACGATGGGATTTTGGAAAAGCTGAAAACCCTGTCCCCGCTGCCGGTGGTGTTTGAGGCGTTTCCCAGGGACGCCAAGGGTTATTGCAGCTATGCGGAGCAGCGCATCGTAATACAACCGGATATGAGCCAACAGCAGACTGTCAAAACGCTGGTCCATGAGATCGCTCATGCAAAGCTCCATCTTCCCACAGGCACAGACCCCGCAGAAAGGCCAAGCCGGACGGCCCGCGAGGTAGAGGCCGAGAGCGTCGCCTATGTGGTGTGTCAGCACCTGGGTATCGACACATCGGACTATTCCTTTGCCTATGTTGCGGGCTGGAGCCGGGACCAGGACATGACTGTGCTGAAAGCGTCTCTTGAGCGCATACGGGCCACCGCTGCCGAACTGATCGACGGGATGGAAGGACGGGAAAGAACACCGCCCAGGCGGGAGCAAAAGCCCCAACACACCCGCCGCTCCAAGCGGCGGGCATCCAATGTCAGATAAAGGAGGAACCCATTTGGATTATTTGAGTGATATTCCTATCGCGTCGGGAGCTGTCAGCAATTACGAGGGTATGAGCGCCCTGGTCGGCCAGGATGGGCGGGTGTATCTGGGAAAATCCGAAAACTGCTATCTCAGCCGTGAGGGAGACGCCCCAGCCTACTATGATAATTCGGACGGTTCCCTGCAACTGGTCTCCGATAACATCAAAATTTTTCATCTTCTCTATGGTGACGGATGGCCGATGTCCCAGCGGCAGATGAGATGTAACCGTAGCTTCAGCAAGGCCGATTACATGGAATTTGCCAGCCTGCGGGACGGCGTATTGTCGCATTACCGCCCCTTGCGTGAGATCACGTTTGCAGGAAGGCCCTTTGAAACGCCGAAAGCGTACCGCCGTTTGCACCGGGGGCAGCCAGTCGCAGTTAGATGAAATGCGTCTCGAATCGAGACGCATTTCGACGTTTTCCTCCAAAGGTTCGGTTAAAGGCCGTATCCGATATTTTGGCCCCGTTTACTCTTTATGTTGATATTGCGTATTTGCTAATTATGTATGCTGCGCCATAATGCAGCATCAACGATGGCTTAAAACAGTATTCCATTAGCAACGATTGCAGCAATCCTTGGGCATGCAGGAACAAGGACTACCGATATCTATGGCAACACCGCAGGACCTTTCCAGGAACGGAGAGGTCCTGCGGTTTGGCTTTTCGCCCTGTGAGTTACTTTTTCTCCAAAATATTTGTCTCGCAAATCTCATATCCATCTATTTTCCCAGAGTCATCATATTGAAAAACGATTTGCGCTGTAACTTCCAGAAAATCATCCAAATATATCGCTGCGTTTGGAGCATCCGTATAGAGTGTCGGCTTAAAATGTACAAAGAGCTGTTCCCCCTGTAAGCTAAACGAAAGAAAATTCCCGCAGAAATATCCTGTTGGGATGATCCGTTCGCCAGACTCTGCTCCAACCGCACTCAAGCGATATGATTTAGGATCTGATCCTCCTGCCGAAACTGTGACAGCATCCATATCCGCATCATACACGACTTGAATCGTATCGTTCAGCCTGTCACTCAGCTCATCTATATTTAAGTAATATGGCTCAATTTGAAAATCTTCAAGTTGAAATAGAATCAGTTCGGAGACTGAAAATCCCGTTCCAAATCCGGTATGGCAGATACAGAAAATAGTTTTTCCATCAGCGCTTAATATGAAATCCGGCGGGATTCCGTGATTGCTCTCATAAAAATATGGAAAGGAATCAATATGCGGCGTGTCCCCAACATCAAATATTAATCCATACCCCGGTTCCTCCACATCATTATATCCCCAAATATAAATGTCCTGTTCGGGAAATTCCTGGAGCAGTGTCAAATCGGATTTCGGATCTGTTATGATCGCTGTATCTTGGCCTGTTGAGTCTTCTCTTATATTTGGAATTGCCGCAGTTTCCATATAGGATTCAAACCGAGCAGCAAACGTTTTTGAGCGTTCAAGCATTGACCCGCTCGCATACATCTCACGAACCAACAGGGGCTGTAATGTGTTTTCTCCAGAAGGTTTGCTTCTCTTTGATAAAAGGGAGCCTGTGACAATTAAAATTAATACAATTCCCAGCACATACAGTTTCTGCTTTTTACTACATACTTCCATTATTTTTCTCCTAAAGAGTATATATAGGTTTACACAAATTCAGATTTTCCCTTCCTTAATTAATGCTCCAAGCAATACCACAATCGCAATTGTAAGTGGTCTTCTCATTTCGGGCATTTTCCCTTCTGTAAATTCTTATTAAATTTATCATATCATAATCCAGAACTGCCTGCAACAGACGCAATTAGTGAAATAGCCGAAGATGATTTCATCAACACTTCGGGTAAAAGGTACATATTTGCAAGAAAGGCCGTGACCCCTGTATGAAGTACAGATACTACTCCACCCAGCGCCCTATTGATATAGGGACATACCCAAAGCTACCAGATGCCCCCGCGGTGAACATGACGTTTTTCAGTGAGCGTAAACTCGTGGAGAACGGTACAGTTCTTGCCTGGGGCGTGCTGGCATACAACAGTCCTCTGTCACCGCAGCAGATCAATGATTATGAGCTGCGCCCCGCAAGAGACAATCCCGACATCAAGGAACGCATGAGCGTTCAGGCGCAGGCTGTCGGTGCATGGGAGCGGCGCAACCACATCCCGGAGGAAAAGCGATTGACCCGCAGAAATCCAGACACCAACGCCTATGAACCGCTGGACAGTATAAGAATAGAGGAATTGCAGCGGCAGTTTGAAATCGCACTTGAGTTCCCGACTGTCCCAAAACACGGCAGGGGAAAAACGGTTCCCCAGCGCAGAGAGCGATAGGAGGCGAGTATGGCAAACAGCAAAAATCAATTCTACGAAGTGGGAAGCTATACCGGGGTTTTGCGGGAAGGCAGTGAAATCTGCATACAGCGCCAAATGACCTATCGAGGCCAATATGCTGACTTCAAGCCATTTTTGAATATTCCACAAAAGGAATTGGAAAAGCGGTTGAACGACAGCAAGGCGGAGGAAAAGAAAATTTATGATGGACTGCAAAAGGCGGCGAAAGCCTGGGACGAGCATGGGGCGCAGACCCTCTTGCTTCAAAAGGCAATCGAGTATTTGAAAACCCCGGAGGTCCAGCATACCGCAAATCAGTGGAAACAGCGGAAAGACGGCACTTGGGAAATCAGCAACCTTGTTTACAAAATGACCTATACCATCGAGAAGGTCAGGGATGAGTGGAAGCTGACCTGGGAACTGGAATATACCTCCCCGGGCTATAAACCGCCTACCTATTACTCTCCCTACGATAACAGCCCCCGGCCCCGCATTGAGCGCGAAGGCAGCAAGAAGTATAAGACCCTGGAGGGAGCGCAGAAATATATCCAAGGCAAATACGACGAGTACGCGCATTTGTTCATGGAGCTGTCTCCACCCATCCCCCCAAAGGCAAAAATGTTTTTCTGTGTCAATGGGCAGTTGCTTCAAGGCTATACCATGGCGCCGAAAGAAAGGACGACCCAGGATGTTGCCGATGATCTGCTGGGCCTGCTGGATGACGGAGACTTGATGCCGCCCGCTGTGGACCCCGCCAAGTCTCCGGTGCAGCCAGCACCGGTCAGCTCTCCCCCGAAATCCCAAAGCAGCACGCCGAAGATAAAAGATCCCGCTCCAAAGAAAAAGCGGGCTACATTTGTGAGATAAAGAGGTTAGCTGCAATGGGATATACACACCTTGAGCTTGGGCAGGAATGTGAGATCGTTGAGCGCGTGTATTCCTGCGATGGCAATTCGGACATGTCCGCGCTGGTACAGTTATCGCCAGCAAAGTTAGATGAGCTGGCACAGGCCAGTATGGAAAAGGAAAAGACTATCTACGCAGAGGCGCTTGCGATAGTTGCCCGGTGGAAGCAGCAGGCGTATGAAACGGTTGCTTACCGTAAGGCCCAGGCTTATTTGAGAACGCTGCCTGTCACGCATACCTCTAATCAGTGGGTCAAGGGTGAATATGATTGGCATGAAATAAGCAACATGGTCTACAAATTTATATGGCGCTCTTATGAGAATACCCGCTGGGATAGTACGCAGAAAAAATCTGTGCCGGTCTCATGGGAACTATCCTGGTATCTCACCTACAACACGCCAAGAGAACCCGACTTCACCGGATCTGGACGGCAAATCGCTGGGCAGGAGCGGAAACGCTTTGGAGAAAAAGCCACGATGGAAAAATATCTGCAAGGCCGCATCAATGCCTATGTCCACCTGTTCAAAGAAATCTCACCGCCTATCCCGGCAGAGCATGAGAAACGCTTTTGCGTCAATGGCGTTCTGCTTCCCGGCTACACCGTGGAAGCCCCAAAGCGGACACCCCAGGAGGTGGCCGATGAACTGCTTAGCTTTTTGGAGGACGAGGATGCCTCACCGTCAGTGGCAAATGCAAATCAGCCACCCCATAAGAAGCCCCCGCCCCATAAGCACAGGAGCAGTACCCCGACACGGTAGACAGCGGCGCCTTCGGCGTCGCTGTCCGCGCCAGCATGGAATTTTGACAGCAAAATTCCACTGGTTAGGGGCCAGACCCCTAAAACCCCATACGTTTTGCAATGCGTCTCGATTTGAGACGCATTTTTCATTTTACAGGAGGAATGCCAATGTATTGTGAACCTGAATACTCGCCCTGGGGCGAAATACAGCGGTGTGAAACACTTGCGCCGGGTATCTTTTTCATCTCGACCGCCAGCCACGGCGGCATCTTGGTATCGAATACCGTTACCCGGACATTATCCGACGCGGCCCGCGAATGTGGCTTTTGGGATGGTATCTACCTCTGCTATGAGGAGGACTGTCAAGCCTGTGTTGTCCTGCGGGAACTGCTGGACCGGGACAGGCAGAATGTTCCGAGCTGGGTCAAAGACACAGTGGCCTTTGAGCGGGACATTGACAGAAGCCTTCAAAGGTACAATCCCGGCTATTGGGAAGCCCGCCGGGAGAGCCGCACGATTCATCCCCGCCCCAGACAGCGGCGGCGCCGTTCCGCCTGTGTCCGGTAAGGAGTTCAATATGGGCAAAGTATTTAAGACCATCACCTTGCGGCTCAGCGCCGATGAATATAGCCACCTGAAACAGCAGACAGAGATGACCGGCCTGAAAATGGAGCCGCTGCTGCGTCAGCTCATCATGGGCGTCAATCTCCGTCCCCGTCCTCCCGACAGCTATGCCGCCCTACTCCGGGAACTGTCCGCCATCGGAAATAATATTAACCAGCTTGCCCATCAAGCCAATGCCAGGGATGATGCCACCAAAGCGGAGATCAGCGAGGCGGCCCAACTGGTACGGCAGGCATGGCGGATGGTCAAGGACGCATTCTGACACTCCTTTTTCCCCAAGTGTTGATGAAATCATCTTTGGCAATCTCACCAATTATCCTTTATTGCAGACAGTTCCGTAACGTGGTATGATGAAATCCACAAATCGAAATTATTGGGGGTAAAACATGAAAAGAATCATAAAACTTTTATTATCCTTGATTTGTATTTTCGGATTGGTTGGATGTGGAGATAATTCCATATCTGAGGTGAAAATAGATTATGGAAATTCCGCGCTCTATTCAGAAGAAGATATGAATGCAGCAATACTGCTGATAAAAGACACCTTCAGCGCATGGGAGGGTTGCGAACTTCACAGCATTACCTATGTATCGGATGATGAATGCAATTCTGAAAACATAGCATGGATGAATGAACTGGCAGCGGCTAATGATCTAAATGAACAATTTGACCAATGCATCATGTTCAAAAGTGATTTTCACTCTCCTAAGGAAAACAGTGGGCCATGGAATGTTGATGAAGAATATACGGGTTGGGGATGGTGGCTTGCACGTTCTAAAGGCGGCCCGTGGAGATTGATGACATGTGGATATGCGTAAGTTCCAGTTTGCCTGTCTCAACAAAGACTACTGTTCATAACTGAATATAGCGAAAGAAGCTCCACAAGATTCTCGAAATCCTGTGGAGCCTTTTTTCTGCCTGTTTCAGTCAAATCGACGAAAGGTTTGGTGGATAAATCTAAATCAACACAAAAGGCAAAAGGAATATCTGATGGCCTACACCAAAATACTTGTGATACACAATCGGCTGGATAAGTGTGTGGACTACACCCAGGACGAGGAAAAGACTTCGCTGGAAGCAGCCATTGACTACGCACTGAACCGTGAAAAAACAGAACGCACCTGCTTTGAAACAGCCGTCAACTGTGACCGTGAGCGCGTCTATCAGGACATGATGGACACGAAACGGCGCTGGGGCAAGGCTGACCGCAGGCGAAAAGGCTATCATGTGATCCAGTCCTTTGCCCCCGGAGAGGTCACGCCGGAGGAGGCCCACGCCATTGGCGTGGAGCTGGCACAGCGGCTTTTGGGCGACCGCTATGAGGTTGTCGTGTCCACCCATCTGAACAAAGCGCATCTGCACTCGCATCTGGTGTTCAATAGCGTTTCCTTTCTGGACGGGGCCATGTACCGGGACACCTTCAAGGACTTGTTCGGAGGAGACGGCGTAGGCATCCGGGGCACATCGGACGCTATCTGTCTGGAACACGGCCTGTCCATCATCGAACCCAGCGAACCGCTGAAAGGCTCCGTCGTCAGCCGGGCCGAGTGGGAGGCGGAGCAAAAAGGAAAGCCAACATTCCGGGGCATGGTCCGGCGGGATATAGAAACCGCCATCGCCAATTCTTACACCATGCGCTCCTTCTGGCAGCAGTTGGAGCAGATGGGCTACACCGTCAAGCACGGCCCCAACATCGTCCACCCCGCCGTCAAGCCGCCGGGCGGACAGCGGTTCATCCGCCTGGACAGTCAGAAGCTGGGCTATACCGAGGAAGTTCTGGCGGCCCGACTGGCTGCCGTCCGTTCCGGCGAAGTCCCCTCGCCTGTTACAGAAACGGCACCGCCTCCAATGGCCTGCCGCCTGTCTCCGGGACGGCGGTATCGTGTTCAGGGCAGGATAGGTCGGCCACGGAAACTGACCGGCTTTCGCGCCCTGTACTTCAAGTATCTGTATCTGCTGGGAGCTATACCATCACGCCGTCCGGGAAACCGGGCGGCTTTTCCTATGCGGAGTGAGATCATCAAGTTTGACCGCTATCAGGAACAATTTCGCTATCTGATGAAAACCCGCATAGAAACAGCGGAGCAGCTTTCCATGCAGTATGACGCCATCCAGGCGGAGATCGACGCCCTGACAGACCAGCGCCGGGAGCTTTACCAATGGCGCAGGGCGGGCCAAGGCGGCACTGCTATCGACGGCGAGATCGCCGCCATCACTGACCGCCTGCGGACGCTGCGCCGGGAATTGAAGCTGTGCGCCCGTATCGAGGGAGACATCCCCAGCGTCCGGGAACGTGTATCGAACCAGCAGGCGGATGAAAGGGGGCCTGGAAAAGAGCATCCAACCAGGAAACCATATTTGAAAAACGGGAGGTGAACCAACATGGATGTAAGCGGAGAAGTGGCCGACCTGATGGTGAAAGAGAGCATCCAACTGACGGAGGCCAGTATCAAGCTGCTGGCGGCTGGGAGCAAAAACCTGGCTGCATTTCTTTGGGCGCTGGCAAAGGACAACAAAAGACTGGTGGGCAAGACCAACATGGCCCGCCTGCTGAAAGAGGGCAAAGAGCTGAAAGTGTTCCGCGTCAAGGAAAGTGACCTGGCGGAGTTTCAGGTGTTTGCCAAGAAAAATGTCCTGTATGCGGCCGTCAAGGATAAACGTTCCGACAGCGGTATGGTAGACCTTATCACCAATGCGGATTTCGTGTCCCAGGTCAATCTGTTTATGGAGCGCCGGGGCTATCCCGCACCGGTCCAGGGGGAATCGCCAAAAAAAGACGGCCCCCGCGCTCAACGAGACAGCTTCTCACCACAGCGCGGGAATACCTCGAATCCCTCGCAGAGGAGGACGAGTACGGCGGAACCGACTTCTGAAAAGCCGTCCGTCAAAGGACGGCTGGCAGCCCTGCAAGCAGCGTCCGAGAGCATGAAAACAGCGAAAACACCGCAGGGCCGCAGCGCCCCACCCAAGGCCCGATAATCATGTATAGGAGGAACATATATCATGGCAAATCTGGAAGCCCTTATCAGCAGAAAAACGGAAGCAGATACCCAATGGAAGGCCCAGCGGCAGGCAGAGCGTGAAAGCATCGTCGCTATGCAGGACGCCGGTGTAACGGAGATCACCAGCAACCCGGAGGCATACGCCCGGTATCTGGAAATGCAGGGTGATAACCCCACATACAGCGCCGGCAACATCGCCCTTGCCATGCTGCAAAACGAGAAGGCCACGATCTTCGGCACCCGTGAACGCTGGAAAACCCTGAACCGCTCCGTCATTGATACGGAAGCCAACAAGGGCATGAAAATCTTTGCCCGCTCTACGCTGGGCAAGGGCTATTCTCTCTCCGATGCCTACGACTTGTCGCAGACGCAAGGGCGGGAGCTGAAGCATTTCCAGCTTCAGGATGACACGAAAGAAATGGAGAACGCCCTCGCTACACTTCTCAACTATGCCGTGGTTCCGGTGAACAGTGACCCGGAACTGGACCAGGCCGCTTTCTACGATATGCAGGAAATGGCGCTGTATATCAATCCCAACTACCCGGACAGCGAAGCCTTTTCCGCCATTGCGGCAGAGATCGCCCATACCCGCATCCATGCGAAAGGATACAACGCCTCCTATGACCGGCAGGAATGTGAGCTGGACGCCCAGAGCGTGTCCTACATCCTTTGCCGAAGATTTGGTATTGAACGCGACCTCCCCGATATGAGCCGCCTGCCGGAATTGTACGAGGGCTGGGACGCACAGCAGCGCCGGGGCGCCCTTGACAGCATCCAGGATATAAGCAAGAAGATCGGCGGTTCCATCGAGCAGGCCATCACACCCCAGCAGCGGAGCCGTGCCCCCGTCAACCGGGCCGCCCGGTAAAACCTTTGTACGGGGTGTTTTCCCCTTCGGGGATGATAAGACGGCAAGCATCCCCGTCAAGGCCGGACGATTGCTGGCGCAATCGCCCGCGAGCCGGCCAGTCTGCGGACTGGCCGGGCCTTGACTGGGCCGTTCGCCGTCTTATGCGGTAATCAAGGGGAAAACACCCCAAAAGCCGCCAATGGCGGCTTTTGCTATGCTGGGAGCCGTCCCGCTGGCTGGCACGCTCAGCAAACTTGCCAGCCCTACGCCCCGCCGCAAGCCATCGGCGGGGCAACAGTCTGGAAATACGTCTCAATTTGAGACATATTTCGATCATTTACAATGAATCAGGAGGAAACCACATGAAACGTACGATTGCCCTTATCCTTGCCATGTTCACGCTCTGCGGCGCTCTGCCTTGCGTGGCCCTGGCCGCTGACACCGCCCCCTCATCCGCCCTTTATCCCACGGAGGTCGTGGAGCATACTGACGGAGATTGCCCGCGGCTGGAAAAAATCTATGTGCTGAACACCTGGGAGGACCCCGCCGCCATTCCCACCGCTGACTTTGAACGGGAAGGCGTTCTTTATACCCTGTTGGATATGACCCGGCAGGATAACGTGGAACGCGAGACGAAGCCCCATACGGAGACCATTACTCTGGAGAGCGACAGCAAAGATATGGAGAAAATCCTACCCCAACTTGCGGCCACCAGGGAAGTCACCACAGAGGACGGCTATACCGGCCTGCTGACGCTGGATACCACCAGCATTAAAACCGAGGCGTCCGGCTACGGCTCCTCTACCCGTACTGTTACCGCGACCCGAAGCTACCCGAACCTGTCCGATGCCGATGTGTCCCTGATCCCCAAAACCACAGAGGACAACAAGCGGACGCTGACCCTGGCTGATGTGGACTGGCAGGAGGACAACGGCCTCTATCACGCCACGGCAACCTACACAGGCGTTGCTACCAGCAGCTACGTCAAGGGCTACATCATTACCGCCGACTACATCGGGGATGTTTCCCGGATCACAGGCGGCACAGTCACCTATACCGCCGTATTCAGCGGAAGCGCGGACGCACAGGAGCAGGCTGCGGATCAGAATGATAACGCAGAGAAAGGCGGCCTGTCATGGCTTGCGGCGCTCCCCCTTTGCGCCGGTGTTGGAGGACTGGCCTTCCTGGGAGTGTCCCAGTACAAGAAATTCAAATCCAAAAAGGAATGGAAGGAGTTCACGAAATGAAGCGTTGGAAACATCTGCTGATCTTCACAGCTCTGATGGCATCTTTGGCCGTTACTCCGGCTCACGCGCTGGAATATGACATCGGCGCCCCGGACGATTACCTGTTCGGACGGCCCACCAGCGACGAGACGATTTATGAACAGGCGCCGGTAAATGTGGATAGGAGCAAGAATACCGCTTTGATCCCGCCCGGTTTCGGTACGCCCACCAGCTACCTGCCCGGCAGCGGTGAGTACCTGACTCCCAACCTTGTCCCCGGTGCCTTAGACGGTGGCCTGATCCCCTCTGTCGGCAGCGTGACCTATCCCAGCATCAACGGCGGAAGTACCTGGACTGGAACGACGACCACCGCACCCTTTACGGAAGTGACTTCTGACCTCTATTACAGCGGCGGCCATTTGGGGACACTGAAAATTCCTGCTATCGGCCTGACCGTCAAGGTCTATGAAGGAACCAGCACGGCCTTGGCAAAAGGAGCGGGGCATTTTGAAAACACCAGCTTCTTTACCGGGAATACCTGCATCGCGGCACATAACCGGGGTGTGAACAACCACTTTGCCAAGATCCACACGCTGGAACCGGGAGACAGGATCACCCTGACAACGAAGTTGGGGACTCGTACCTATTCCGTTATCAGTGTGGAGAAAATCAGCGAGAACGATACCAGCGATACTGCTGCCACAACGGATAACCGCATTACGCTCTTTACCTGCGTCCGGGATCAGCGGGAATATCGCTGGTGCGTGAAAGCGGTGGAGGTATGATGTGCGGTTAAAAAAGCGTCTCAATTTGAGACGCTTTTCGACAAGGCATTTGGTGATGAAAGTTTGATTTTTTGCGAAGTTTGTATAATTTTGCCATAATAATAGTAGGCAGAAATGCCGCCTATTCTTATGACAGGAGGAAGCACACAATGAAAAAATCATATACATCCTTTGCCGCTGGGCTGCTGGTGGGGGTGGCTCTGTTCGGTGGGACCACTGCCTATGCCGCCGGGATCATAGCAGAGCGGAGCAACCATCCCATTTATGTGGACGGCGAGCTGGTGCAGATGGAGGCATACACGATCAACGGCAATAACTATGTCAAACTCCGGGACGTCGGACAAGCTGTCGGCTTCAATGTCTTTTGGAAGGACGGCGTTCAGGTAGACAGCGATGCCCCTTATACGGGCGAGGCACCGAGACAGGGGGTGGTGAACGAAACCGTCCTGAACACGGAAGATGTTTGCCAAGAGATCGTAGGCCTGACCAACGACCTGCGCCGGAAGCACGGCCTGTCTACTTTCATCACAAACGACAAGCTGATGGAGGCTGCGCAGGTCCGGGCAGAGGAAATGGCATCGACTACGACTTACAGCCATACCCGCCCGGACGGCAGGCAGTATTACACCGTCACAGATTGTCCGTACACAGCAGAGAACATCCACCGCATTGCCACCCGGTATCTGGCGCAGCATGGCGTTGGACTTGCGGAAGCGGCTGTCGATGGCTGGGCTAATTCTGAAACCCATTTGCGGAATATCCTCAACGACCGCCTATCCTCCATCGGCGTGGGTATCGCCAAAGGCGTCAACGCCAGCGGAGAGGAAAGCTGGTACTGCGTTCAGCTTTTCCTTTATGATGGCTATGTGATTACGTGGGTAGATGGGGCCACTTATTAACTTAACTTAATTGTTCAATGAGCAAGGATAAGCGTCCTTGCTCATTGTTTGTTTTTCGTTATGGCAAAGCATAAATGGATGATTGCCACTACCAAAATTCCAATTTGAATCAGATCGCTATATGTTACCATGCCAATCCGCCTTTCTGATGTATGATGATTTGCGATTGATGTTTCAATTCTAAGAATAATTATATGCAACGATTTTGAAAGGCGCATTACTTATTCTAAATAAAGCACTTATTTGTGACAGGAGGAAAAGTCGAAAAATGAAGAAATTTACAAAAATTTCACACTTTATTCTCGCGTTTTTAATTCTACTAACGCTTATCCCAACTGCTGCTTTCGCCGCAACATCCACCGGCACCGGCATCACGCCGACCACAGACCCCAACCGCTGGACCACCCGGCTGACATCTACCGGCCAGCCCTATTCCTACCGTCCGCCCATGGCCGCAGGCAAACAGCTTTACTGCATGGATCTGGGCTATTCCTATCGGTATGGCACGGCCAGCTTCCTCAATAGCTACTCCTACACCAGCGCCACCGGCGCGGATGCGGATGCTCTGTGGGAGAAAGCAATCGCCAAGACCGGACTGGGTGAGATGGACGCCATTACCAAGGAGAACGTTAAATGGATGATGTCCTATATCGCGGACTACACCGGAGAGATCCCCGGCAGCCTGTTCATGGCGCTCCAGACCTACATCTGGGACAACCAGAGCGACAAATCCGCGGGCGGCGATACCTCTGGCGACATTGACGCAGGCGGCTTTGCCAATGCGGACACCTACGAAACGTATGTAGGCTACTATAACTGGATGCTGGAGCAAAAAGCCAAAGAGGATGCCGAGCTTCAGGCTCAGGTGGAACAGTACGCCGCCGAGGGCAAGCAGGCGTCTATCGTGGAGGATACGTCCAGCAAGTGGGCCGTTCTCGCTATCTCCGGCGTATCCGGCCGCCAGAGCTTCTTTGCCTACCACGCAGCCCGAAAGGTCGTGACAGACGATAAGCCGGAGGGCGGAGACAATCCGCCTCCTCCCGTTGCCGGTGATGGCGACATCACGTTCAAAAAGGTGATTGCCGGGACCACCCGTGGCCTGGATGGTGCGGTCTACAATATCTACCGGGACGGCCAGATCGTCGGCAGTGATGTGACCTCCGGTGGCGGCATCATCACAGTCAACGATGTGACCAAGGGCCTGTGGACGTTTGTGGAGGTGGAGGCCCCGGAGGGCTATGCCCTGGACCCCACGCCCCACAGCGTCTATGTGGATGTGACCGACGGCAATAAGCAGTACACTGTCTCTGCCAGCAACAGCCCTCTGCCCAGCCTGAAAATCACCAAGGCAGATGCCCAGACCTACGCCAAGGTCAAAGCCACCTTCCTGGTGGAATCCCTGACCGGCAGTTACTCCACCACAGTCACCGTGGACGGAGAGAAGGTCCTCCAGGACCTCCAGCCCGGCGTCTACCGGATTACCGAACAGTCGGTCGAGGAGCCTTACATCAAGACCGGAACCCACCAGGACATCGCCCTGCTGGCCGGAGCTGGGACGGTGGAGGCTGCCTTCACCAACTACCAGAAGCCCGGCCTTGAGATTTTGAAGAAAAACATCGCCACGGGCGACCCCATTGCCCATGTGACCTACAAAATCGAGCAGATCGACGGCGGTTACAGCACCTCCGCCACCACCGACAGCAAGGGCCGCATCTTCCTTGAAAACATCCCCGTGGGCAGTTATAAAGTCACGGAGGTCAATGTACCCTCCGATGTGATCCTCTGCGACATTCCGCAAACCATCGCCCTCGGCCCTGGCGAGACCAGGACGGTGACGTTTTTCAATGCAGTCAAGCCTTCGCTGAAAATCATCAAGCGGTGCGAGATCACGAAGGACCCCATCCCCAACACCAAGTTCCATATCTGGTGGGGTTCCGACAACACCACGACCGGCACATTGGATGACCTGGGCAGTTTCTATACCGATGAAAACGGCGAAATCATCTTTACGGGTGACGCGCTCAACAGCGGTTGGTATAAAGTGATGGAGGAAGCCCCGGCGGCAGGTTTTGCCCCTGCGGATGAGCCGACACAGGAGTTCTATCTGGCAGGAAACGAAAGCGCGGTCAAGATTTGGGAAAACCGTCCCCTCAGCGCATTGGTGGTTTTCAAGTATGACGCTAAGACCGGGGCCGCCCTCCAGGGAGCAGAGTTCCAGGTACGCTACCTGGGTGGCACCTCCGGCACCGGCGGTACGGTCATTGGCACCTACACCACTTCGGAAAACGGCGCCTTTGTTGTTACGGGCCTAAAGGCTGGCACCTATATTGTCGAGGAAACCAAAGCCAGCCCCTATTACTCCATCGATACCCCGCCCCAGACGGTTTTGCTGACCGGCAAGGACCAGGACGTTGTGACGCTGCGGTTCAGCAATCAGCCCTATGGCTCCGCCCTCGTCAAGAAGCTGGCGGACGATGCCAACAAGACGCCGCTGGAGGGAGCCACCTTCCTTGTCACCGATGATAAGGGAACCTTTATCGGCACTTCCAACGGCGAGTTCACCACGGACAAGTCTGGCTCCATCCAGCTTCCCAAGGTGCCTGCCGGGACGACCATCGTGGCAAAGGAGATACGCGCACCGGAGGGCTACGCATTGGACGGCACCCCTCAGACCATCACAGTGCAGGCGGGTGAAAATTCCCCGCTGACCTTTTACGATAAACCCCTCTGCAACCTTACCATTTTGAAGCGGGACGCACTGACAAAGAAGCCGCTGGCAAAAGCGGAGTTTATCGTCAAAGACAGCGAGGGTAAGCCCATCGGCACGGACAACGGGCGGTTTGTCACCGGCTCCGACGGCACTGTGACCGTCACGGGCCTGACGCCCAATTCCACCATCATCGTATCCGAGGATAAGGCTCCCATCGGTTACATCAAGGATGAAACGCCCAGGACCATTGTAGTCAGAAGCGGCGTCCCCAACAGCCTGACCTTTGACAATGAGCCTGCCACCACGCTGGTCATCCACAAGTACATCGAGGGCACGGAGAACGAGCCGCTGTCTGGCGTTGCCTTCAAGGTGGTCGATGGCAGCGGTGCCGCCGTTGGCACCGATGACGGCGTGTACTACACGGATAAGGCGGGTGAAATCGTCCTCACCGGCCTGGAACCCGGCACCACTGTTATTGCCCGTGAGATCAAGACTGCGGACGGTTTCGTGCTGGATGGGACACCCCAGGATATTCTTATCAAGGCTGGCCCCGCACAGAATCTGACGTTCTGGAACAAGCGGGACTGCGCGCTGACGATTTTGAAGCAGAGCACGGACAAGAAGCCTCTGGACGGAGCGGAGTTCCTGGTGACAGACGCGGAGGGCCGTGCCATCGGCACCAACAATGGCCGCTACACCAGCGACCGCAACGGCCTTGTCACCATCACGGGTCTCCAGCCGGGCCAGACACTGGTGATCTCTGAGGAAAAGGCCCCGGCAGGCTACGTCCGGGATACCACGCCCAAGACCATTTTAATCAAAGCAGATACCCCCAACAGCGTCATCTTTGAGAACGCCCCTGTGGGCTGCCTTATCATCAACAAGCTCAGCACGGACCGCAAGACCCCGCTGGAGGGCGTGACCTTCAAAATTACTACGGCAAATGGCGAGTTTGTCCCCGATGAAAACGGCAAGGTCAGCAGCAACGGCCTGTACTACACGGACGCCGCAGGCCAAATCATCCTGAAAGGGGTCACGGGCACATTGGTCGTAACGGAGCTGGAGAGCATCCCCGGTTACACCATCGACGAGAATACCCGGACGCAGACCGTTGTGGTGAACCCGGACGATACCCAAGCGCTCTACTTTTACAACAAGCCCGTGGGCGGCGTGGAGATCATCAAAACCGATGCAGACCACCCGGAGGTCAGAATCCCCAATGTGACCTTTGAGGTTCGGAGGATGGATGACGGGCTGGTGGACACTGTTACCACAGACGCAAACGGCAGAGTGTTCCTGACTCTGGAGGATGGGGATTATTACGCCGTTGAGACCCAGGCGGCTGATGGCTACAAGCTGGACGATACCCCGCACTATTTTACCGTGAAAGATGGAAAGCCCACGAAGCTGCCCGTTACCAACAAGGCGTTCAGCGGCATCCTGATCCACAAGATTTCCTCCACCACCGGCAAGGGCATTTACGGTGTGACCTTCCTGCTGTACGACAGCGGGAAAAATCCCATCGGTGAATATGTAAGCGACCAGCGGGGATATGTCTACATCGACGACCTCCCCAGCGGTGGCCGCTATTACCTGCGGGAGCTGGAAAACGAAGGATATATCCCGGACACCCAGCTCAAAACCGTTTATGTGACCGCTGGTAAGACTACGGAGATCACCTGGAAGAACACGCCTATCACAGCGCAAATTCAGCTCATCAAGAAGTCCGCGGACTACAATCCCACCAATGGCCTGCCTGCGGGGACACTGCTGGAAGGAGCAGTGTTTGAAATCTACGACAAGGCCGGAAATGTGGTGGACACCATTCGGAGCGATAGCCGGGGTCGTGCGGTATCCAAGCAGCTCCCGCTGTCCCGGTACACCACCCGGGAGGTCAAGGCCCCGGAAAACTACGGAGTCTCTGAAAATGTGCTGACGGCCTACCTGGAACACGAAGGCCAGATCGTCACCTTTGAAGTCACCAACAAATCTCTTATTACCGGCGTTTCTATCGTCAAGACCGGCCCCAAGGAAGTGGTAAGCGGCCAGCCCGTTCGTTATGTGTTCTCCGGGATCGCCAACCGTTCCAACACCCGCCTTGAAAATTTCTATTGGCGCGACACACTTCCCACCGCTGTAAGGCTGGAGAAAGTTGTGACCGGAACCTACAACTTTGTTGGTAGCTATAAGATCGTCTACAAGGTCAACGGCGCCGGAGATTATCGCACGCTGGCCGACAATCTGAGCACCCGGCAGAACTATTCCCTTGTTGCGTCCCCGGCAGCTCTGGGCCTTGCCGCCAATGAGCGGGTAACGGAGGTCATGTTTGTGTTTGGCCAAGCCCCGGCCGGCTTTGCTCAGGTCGAAGCCCCCGCCCTCTATTGCACCGCTGCCTCTGGCCTTGCCGCCGGCAGCAGCTTTGTCAACGTGGCAGATGCAGGCGGCGTCTACAACGGGCAGTGGGTACAGGCTGTGACCCGCTGGGTGACGACCGTCTACGGTAAGCCCGCAAAGCTGCCCCGCACCGGCTACTAAACACAATGCGTCTCAATTTGAGACACATTTCGACAGCTTCAATTTTTTGATAAAACATGAAAAAGAATGACAACAGTTTTCTGCCGTGGGTACTTCTGACCGTTCCTGTTCTGTGGCTGGCGGCCATTCTGGCGTATGGTTATGAGGAAGGAATGACTGTGTTTGACCTGATGGGACGCTTCACTGCTTTGGTGGAGCGTCCCTTTTCCGTCCGCTGGACGCCGTACACCCTGCGCTTCATGTTGGGGGCGCTGGTGGCCTATGCCTTTGCAATCGTGCTGTATCAGTCCTCGAAGGAGAACCGCAGGCCGGGTGAGGAACACGGCAGCGCAAAATGGGGCAGTGCCAGACAGCTCAACGCAAAGTACCGAGACAAAGACCCAATGAAAAACACAATCCTCAGTCAAAATGTCCGCATGGGACTGGACGGAAAAAAGCACCGGCGCAATCTTCTGCAAATCGTGATCGGCGGCTCCGGCGCCGGCAAGACCCGCTTCTTCGTCAAGCCCAATCTGATGCAGGCCAATAGCAGCTTTCTCGTCACCGATCCCAAAGGAGAGGTGCTGCGGGCCATCGCGCCGCTGCTCATTGAGAAAGGCTATGTCATCAAGGTATTTGACCTGATTGATCCAAGCCACTCCGACGCCTTTAATCCGTTCCCCTACATCCGGGACGATAAGGACGCAATGAAGCTGGTCAACAGCCTTATCAAAAACACCACGCCCAAAGGAGCGCAGCAGAATGACCCGTTTTGGGAGAAGTCCGAAATTGCCCTGGATACCGCCCTGATCCTGTACCTGCTCCATGAGGCCCCGCCGGAAGAACAGAATTTTGAGATGGTCATGTATATGATCGAGAACGGCGGCGCCAGAGAGGACGATGATGATTTCCAATCCCCTCTGGACCTTCTCTTTGAAGCACTGGAGGAGGAAGAACCGGAACACATCGCCGTCCGGGAATACAAGATTTTCAAGCAGGCCGCGGGTGCTGTATGCTTTAGAAGACTTCTTAATCAGTCGATTAGGAAGTCGCCTAAAACATACAACCTTACATAATCGAAGAAAGGAGAAATCGCATGGATACAAGAATGATAACTGCCCTGTACGAGCGACTAAGCCGTGATGATGACTTAGAGGGCGAATCCAACAGCATATCCAATCAAAAACGCCAGTTGGAAGACTATGCCCGTTCTCAGGGCTTCCCGAATCCAGTCCATTTTACGGACGATGGCATAAGTGGCACTTGCTTTGACCGTCCCGGATTTCTGGCAATGATGAAAGAAGTTGAAGCTGGACGAGTGGAATATCTGCTGATAAAGGACATGAGCCGCCTTGGGCGTGACTATCTGAAAGTCGGTCAGATAATGGAAATTCTCCGACAGAAAGGTGTCCGTCTCATTGCCATCAATGACGGCGTGGACAGTGCCAGAGGGGACGACGATTTTACCCCGTTCAGAAACATTATGAACGAGTATTACGCACGAGATACAAGTCGAAAAATTCGCTCCACTTTCCAGTCCAAAGGAAAATCCGGCAAGCACGTCACAGGGACAGTCATTTACGGCTATCTCTGGAATGAAACCAGAGACCAATGGCTTGTGGATGAATATTCCGCAGGGATTGTGAAGCGTATCTTCGCCATGACAATCGAGGGCATGGGTCCTTATCAGATTGCCAGCAGGCTGAAAGAAGAAAAGGTACTCATTCCCTCTGCTTATCTGGCAACGCACAATGAGGGCGTGAACAAAAACAAGACATTCAAGGATGTATATGGTTGGGGTTCTTCTACCATCGTCAACATTCTGGATAAGCGTGAATATCTCGGTCATACCGTCAATTTCAAGACCCGAAAGCACTTTAAGGACAAGAAAAGTCATTATGTGCCGGAAGATGAATGGACGATTTTTGAGGACACCCACGAAGCCATTATTGACCAGGAGACTTTTGACCTTGCACAGAAAGTCAGAAGCAAAGTCCGCAGATACCCAGACGGATGGGGCGAGGTCGCACCGCTGACGGGCTTGATGTATTGTGCGGATTGTGGTGGCAAGATGTATGTTCACCGTACCAACAATGGCAAGCGTATCTCACAGTACACCTGTTCCCAGTACACCAAAGTTCCTTGCGGGACGCTCTGCAAAACACAGCACCGCATCAATGAAAATGTGGTTCTGGAACTGATTTCAGATTTGCTGAAAGCCATTGCCGAGTATGCACAGCATGACCGAGCCGAATTTGTCCGTGTGGTGCAGGAAGCACAGGACAGTCATTTTGCATCCGATGTAAAAAAGAAGCGAAACAGGATGATCGCAGCACAGAACAGATTGAATGAACTGGAAGTCCTGCTCTGCAAAATCTATGAGGACAACATCCTGGGCAAGCTGCCGGATGCCAGATATGCCACTCTGGATGCACAGTACGGCAAGGAACAGGCTGAACTGAAATCCGAGGTGAAAGCTCTGGAAGAATTTCTGGAATACCACGAGAAAAACAAGAAGTCCGCAGAACGCTTTATTTCTCTGATTGAGAAATATGAGAACTTCGACAATCTGACTATTGCCATGCTGAACGAATTTATTGATAAAATCCTCGTCCATGAGCGTGATCGCAAGGGCAGCCGAGAGACTACGCAGGAAATCGAGATTTATTTCAACTTCGTTGGTAAGTTTGTTCCACCCCATTTCATGGAAGTGGAGCTGACCCCGGAAGAACTGGAAGAAATCCGCAAGCGTGAAGAACGCAAGGACAGACTGCATCAGAATTATTTGAAGCGAAAAGCAAGCGGGGCACAGAAACGCTATGAGGATAAAATCAAAACCAAGAAAAAGGCTGAAATGGATGCCAAGAAAGAAGCAATCCGTGCAGAGGATGTGGCAAAGGGCGTATTTGTTCCCGTCTGCAATATGCCGAAGTTAGAGCCGAAAATCGCACCGAGGAAAGGAGCATGATTATGGAACTGAATTATATTAAGTGTGGGGACTATTTCATTCCCGACATCCGACTGGAAAAACCGAATATCCGTCTGGGACACTACGGTATGCTCCGAAAGGCTTTTCTGAAAGAATACCGTCCTATCCTCTACACGGATTTGGTGCTGACAGAAAAGCTCTATGAGCATTGTGCAGAGATTGAGCAGTCCGCACGAACACGCATGGAGCTGATCGTGCCGGAACTTGCAAAAAGAGACGGTATCACGGAAAGGCTGAAAGCTGAAAACCAACTCGAATGGGTTCGCCGTATGAATGCCTGCAAAGCACAGGCAGAGGAAATCATCAAGGCAGAATTGATATACTGCTGAGAAAGGAGCGTTTTATGTTATTAGAAGCATTATTCAACGGAGATATTTATGCAAGTGAGAATGTTGTGCCGAAATCCGAGCAGTTCAAAGAGACTTCCGCACATATCTCCGAGACTATGACATACTTTGAGGGCAAGTTGTCCCCGGAGGATTATGCCATGCTTGAAAAGCTCTGCGACAGTTACGCAGACGAGGGCAACATGACAAATGAGTGTCAGTTCAAGTATGGGTTCACAATGGGCGTTTTGCTGATGTGCGAAATCTTCCACAGTCCATTCTTCCCACATACCGAGTAAGGAGAAAAACATGGCTCTGATAAAGATGTTTTTAAAGCTGCTGGTACTGCCGCTGATTGTGGCAGTCACCCTGATACAATGGGTCGGTATCTTCCTCACGCAGTTCTCGACCGTCATATTCAATCTGCTTGCAGGGCTGATGTTCCTGATAGCGGTTGCCGGATGGATGTTTGGCATCGGCACAGGAGCAGATACACTCCGAATGCTGACGGTTGCCTTTGTGGTCTTTATCATCCCTCATATTGCTGAATGGTTGATTATCAGAATAGCCGCTATCAATTACGGACTGCGTGAATTCATCAAGTCCTGACCCAACAATTTCATATCGACAACAAAGCGACAGGTATTTCCTTGTGAAGTCTCTGTCGCTTTTAATTTTTCAAAATCTTAGGAGGAAAACACAATGAAGATGAACATTTTTGAGAAGAAGGCTCTGTACTCTTTCGGATGCCCCAATCACGAAGCAACGGTTGACCGTCTCCAGATGATTGCGGCGATTGCTCCCGACTACGAGACCCAGAAATTTTTCTTGGGACTGGCAATCAAGCTGGACACGGACGATGCGAAGCGTTGGTATCAGTGCTTCTTCCGCACTCTCCGAGAGGAAATGGAGAGTTACTACGATGCCGAGCTGACCATGAAACTGGCAGAACTTAGCACCTATGACATGGAGGACGAATATGGCAAAGCTAACGAAGTATGAGAAAGAAACCATTGTCCTGTTCAATGAGGGCGAGGACACAGCAAGCATTTACACCTACAATGCCGGATTGCGAAAGCGACTGGCGAATTTCAGCAAGAAGTACCCCGACTTGTGCCGACTGGAAAAGTCCTGTGAGCAAGGCGGGGTTTCTTATGTTCTGGAAAAGTCCAGATTATCCATTCGTCTGCAACCTCCGATGAGCGAGGAACGCAGACAGAAAGCAAGTGAATACGCAAAACAGAATAGATTTAATGCAAAATCCGACAACGACTAAGGAGGACAACACAATGATGATGAGTATGAATGACAAGAAAATCCTGTTCACTTTCGGATGCCCGAACCGTGGCTTGACCGTTACAAGACTTCGCCACGCCGCAGCTCTGGCAGTTGACCCGACTGCAAAGAAAAACTTCTTCCGTCTGGCTGTTATGCTGAACGAAGAAGCAACCGATGACGGATATCGCAACTTCTTCTACAATATGAGATTGGAGGTTGAGCGAGTACCCCACCACAAGTATGTGCCGGACAGTCAGCCGGTTCCCGTGGATATGTCCATCAGAGACCTATCATAAACGAATGAAAGACCATTTGAGCGAACGCAGAGACCGTTACAGACGAATGATGAAGTAATGTATCAATAAAGGTTGATTTGCGGTCAAAATGTCAGGTCTCTACTTGATGTTTTGACCGCAATTACATAGCAAGGTATAGAGTATCAAGTAGCATAATGTTATTGAAAAGCCGCTTTAGAGGTGGAGATTTGTAAATTCTTTCGTAATTTCATAGCTCTGCTATTGCATTTCCATAGCAAACTTGCTATAATTTATAGTGAGTTATTGTATAAACACCGCATATTATAGAGGTGAGAATATGAATTTTTCAGAAGGAATTAAATACATCCGAAAGGTCGCTTATCTTAGTCAAGAATCTTTTGCAAAAGAGATAGGTGTATCGTTCTCAACAGTGAATCGTTGGGAGCGTGGGAAGTCAAAACCGAACTATGCTGCTATGAAAAAAATCAGTGCTTTTTGCAATGCTAACTCAATTAAGGTTGATTTTGACGAAGATGATACTTAATTGAGGAGGTAACACTATGGCAAAGATAATGCAGATAATAGCCAAAGAAACGAATGGCAAAAGCTATAATACAGAAAAGTATTCGTTTGATACCATAGGAATGCCATCGTTTGATTATGACGATGATGGCAGTAAAATAATGAAATGGCAAGTATCTGGCGAGACCACACGTCACAAAAAGCCAGTCCCCCTCGGAGACTATGCAAGACAGTTAGCTGGTAGTCCCCCTGTTATCAGCTATTTCTTAGACGGTTCACGCCATGCCTATAAAGTTGACGATATTTCATACAACAAGCAAGTTTATCCAGTTGTAGCTGGACAAGTTGGTGTTGGATGTTGCAGACGAGTAGATGGCGTTATGCACGCCGAGAAGTTTTACAGAAGGCTCGTATTGTCATTGCCCAATGTATGCAATGCAGATGGGTGGGGCGATGAAGAGTTCTTCGCAGCAAAAACAGTAAAGCTAAACAAGAGTGCTGAGTTGAAGCGATTAGGGATTGAGTTCTCTGCTATTCTTCCGTACACAATGCCAAAAGACAAGAGAAAAGGCAAAGTCGAGGATAGCGGCATAGCTTGCATCCAAGACTACATGATACAGTCTGAAAAGGAAATGGTTGCAGAGCTTGTGAAAGCAGGCAGAATCAATCAGAATAATTATTTGCTGAAAGATGGTTCTCTTGAATACAAACCGATGAAAACCGGCAGGGGCGATTTACGAGAACTTCAAAAGATAAAGCACAACTATCGTTGGGTTATAGGTGTTTCAAAATCCTTTAATCCCGAAAGCATCTTAGACCATACTGGTAAACCGAATGCGAACTACATCGCTGACCTTCCTCTATTTCATAGAACGCCAGTTGCGCTCTATGAAAACAAGGCTTTTTTGGGAGATGTCCAGTTTGCAGTCTGGTATATAAGAATCAGAGATAAGAAACACACCAGAACTCCTTTTGATGGTGTGATTAAGGTCGAAAAGATACTTATGGATGAGGAATATGGTATCGGCATAGACAGTGATGAAATTGATTTGTTGAGTGCTACGCTGATAAATGAGCGAACTCCAACGTGTTATGGTACGGACAAGAGATGGGCAAACCATCTTTACCCCGTTTTCTTGACAGAATCTTTTGTGAAAAGCAAATACATGAGTACAGAAATGTTTCTGCACTTATTCTAAGGAGGAAATATTGTGACAGATTCTAAGATTATAGGTCGAGTGTTGGCAACAGAAAAAGCCCCTACGACTATTGATAATTTTGCGTTTTGGACTAATCCGACGCTGATATTAAATCCGTTTGACATTGTAAAAGTCGAACACGTTAATGGCTCTTTTTCATATGGTATGATTGAGGATATATCTCATATTACCGATGCAGCGAGCTTTTTAACAAATTACATTTCAAGTGATTTCGGTGATGTGGGTGTAGAAAGTCCTACTTTGCGTGTTGGCATGAACTATGTTCAAGCTAAAGTTGTATGTAATACCAAGAACATCTACATCCCTTGTCAAAGCAATGCAAAGGTGTACCTTGCAACAGCCAACGAAATTGAATACGCATTAGGCTTAAAAGATATTCGCAATCCGTTGGTATGTGGCTATCTTGAAATGTACGAAGGAACCGCTGGCTGTGAAAAGGTAATGCTTCCTGTACGGTTGAACTCTAAATTTATTATCGGACCAGAGGGCGCACATCTGAATATCTCTGGTATTTCTGGACTTGCTGCAAAAACATCCTATGCAATGTTCTTGATGAAAGCAATCCAGGATAGATATTTGAATAGCGAGGATGAGGAAGATTCCGTTGCGTTTGTAATGTTTAATGTTAAGGGCAGAGATCTTTTAACCATTGACCAGCCAAATGATTACAGCGACGAAGATAATCCGGAACAGGCACGAAAAGAAAACCTTGCTATGTATGAGGAATTAGGCTTGTCAGCAGAGCCTTTCCAAAATGTAACATATTACTATCCTTATTCCACTGAAAAATACTGGAATACGTATTTGAAGCCGGAAGAAGTAGCTGACAATGTAAAGAAGAAAAAAGCAAAGAAATTCAAGTATATCTACAAGTATGACCGCAATAACTTGGATTTGATGTTCTCCAATATTGATGATACCACTCAGACAATGGATGCAATCATCAATTATATTATGGCTGGTCAAGGTAAATTTAGTTCTGTCAATGATTGGCAGGAGTTCCTTGAAGCCATTAAAGAAAAATGTAATGCTGGCGGAACAAGCGACAAGGAAATTCCTATTTCAAGCTGGCGAAAGTTCTACCGTATTGTAAATAAGGCGATTAACGACAAGACCGCCATTTTTGCAAGAGCTGTTGATGAAAGCAAGGCAGAAACAAGACTTGGTGATTCGTTGAAGTACATCCAAAAGAACGAAGTCCATGTCATTGACATCGCAAAACTTTCTGAAGATAAGCAAGCGTATGTATTTGGTGATGCAGTTAGGACACTGTATAACTTGCAGCTTGGTGAATACAACGGAGATGAGGGCGTAGCACCTCCGTCCAGAATTGTTATTTTTATCGACGAGCTGAACAAGTATGCCTCTAAAGATGCACCTCGTCACTCTCCGATTCTTCAGCAGATCCTCGATGTTGCTGAAAGAGGTCGTTCGTTAGGTGTGGTTCTGTTTGCTGCAGAACAGTTCAGAAGTGCAATCCATGATAGAGTAACGGGTAACTGTTCTACTCATGCATACGGAAGAACAAACTCTATCGAGGTTACAAAGAGTGATTACAAGAGTGTTCCGGCTGTATATAAGACAATGATGACAAGATTAAAGCAAGGCGAATACATTGTGCAAAATCCTATCTTTAGGTCTATGCTGCACATCAAATTCCCGAAGCCAATTTATAAACAGATAAAATGATGGAAGTGAAATGACATGGCTAAGATAGGAAAGAATATTCTTGAAAATCTGACAACGGGTATGTATTTAGACTCAAAGGTAGCCTACAGAGAATATGTGCAGAATGCCTGTGACCAGATTGACAAGGCAATAGATAGCGGAATTGTAACTCCCGAATTAGCAGAAGTTGCAATCTTCATCGACCAAAAGAAACGATATGTTTCGATTGAAGATAATGCTACGGGTGTACGAGAAAAAGATTTCGTTGCACAGTTGGGTGACATTGCAAACTCCGACAAAAAGATTGGTGTAGACAAGGGTTTCCGTGGTATTGGACGACTTTGCGGTTTGGCATATTGCCGGACTTTAGTATTTACAACATCATACGCAGGAGAAACGGTAGCTTCTCGAATGAGCTTTGATGCGAAGCTGATGCGTGAGATGTTGATTTCGGACAAGAAGTATACCGTTGATGAAATTCTTGATGCAATCGTAACAACTGAAACTGACACGGAAGAAAAGGACAAACATTACTTCAAGGTCGAGCTGATTGATATTAACCACGAAAATACTGATTTGCTTGACACCGCTGGAGTGCGTGATTATTTGAGTTTTGTTGCCCCTGTTCCGTATACAAACAAGTTCCATTATAGGCATGATATTTATGGTCATGCTAAAAAACTCGGCTTTACCATTGACGAATACAAGGTTACCGTTAATGGAGCGCAGCTATTTAAGGAATATAAAACTCGTTTATATGAAGGTGCAGAAAATGCACGAAAAATCTATGACGATGTTTTTGGCGTAGAGTTTAAGGATTTTTACGATGGAAAAACATTGATAGCGTGGGCATGGTATGGTTTGTGCCGATTTGAAAAGGCTATTCCCAAGGCATTAAATCCTATGTATGGATTTAGATTGAGACAAGGAAATATCCAAATCGGAGATAATACGGCTGTTGCGTCCTTATTCAAGGAGGACCGAGGAAACAGCTATTTTATAGGAGAGATTTTTACTGTTGATAAGAATCTTATTCCTAACTCTCAGAGAAACTACTTTAACGAAACTCCGGCAAGAATAAATCTGGAAGAACAGCTTAGAGTATTTTTCTATGATGAGCTTCATCGTTTGTATCATGTGGCTAACGAGACCAAAAACCATTATAGGAAGTTGGAAGCCTATAATGATGCTGTTGCAAAACTTCAAGAGAAACACGCAAAAGGTTTTGTTGACAAAAAAGAGCAGAGCCGCATGGAAGCTACGGTTGAAGATGCAAGAAAGAAAAAAGATGCTGCCAAAAAGAAGCTCGAAAAGACTGTTGAAACTCTGACGACAAGTAGCACGTTGACCCCAGAACAGCGTGTTCAAAAAGAGATTCAGTATAAATTTGAGAAAAAGAATGTTTCTTCTGCTACACAGAAAGCAGAAAAGAAAGAAACGGAGATTGTTGAGCAGAAGGAAGAAAAGAAATCCAAATATTTCACAGACAACCTTTCAAAGCTCGACAAGAGTAAGCGTAAACTCGTAGGACAAATAATGGGGATTGTTAGCCAAATAGCTCCTGAGAATATCGCTGAGGAAATTCAAGCAGCAATAGAAAAGGAGTTTAGATAATCATGAACAGAAAAGTTCTTTTGGTTGAACCCAATTACAAGAACAAGTATCCGCCAATGGGACTTATGAAGTTGGCGACTTATTACCGTCAATCTGGCGATGATGTTCGCTTTTTCAAAGGAGACTTGAGAGACCTTGCCGCTGATTTGGTTATTGAAGATTTGCTTGAGCAGCTTTCTTCTATCGACCCAGATACAAAGTGGAAGAAATACAAATTGGTTCTCATTGATTATATCCGCAAGGCTAATACATCTGCATTAGATGAATGCGAAGCGTTTGCTTCAAATGCAATGGCGTATCAGCTTGCAAAAGATGCTCGCTTATCATACAAGAGAAAAGATTATTTCAAGAATCCTCCCTTTGATAAGGTTGGCATCACGACATTGTTTACTTTCTATTGGGACATAACAATAGACACCATCAACTTCGTCAAGCAATTATGCAAGGACGAAAAAGATGTTATGGTTGGCGGTATCATGTCTACATTGTTGCCGGAAGAAGTTTACCAAGCAACGGGCATCCACCCTTTTATTGGATTACTTAATCATCCCGGAGACATTGATGAAGGTGATACAACAATTATTGATGCATTACCGCTGGATTACTCGATTTTGGACGAGATTGAATATAAATATCCTGCGAACAATGCTTATTTCGCATATATGACCAGAGGTTGCATCAATCACTGTGCTTTTTGTGCAGTACCTACACTCGAGCCGACCTACTGTGATTATATCGGTCTAAAAGAACAGATAAATATAGCAAGGGAACGCTTTGGAGAGCAAAGAGATTTGCTTCTTCTCGATAATAATGTTCTTGCGTCAAAGTGCTATGACAAAATCATTGATGAGATTAAGGAGTGTGGATTTGGGAAAGGTGCAACCTACATTCCACCAAACCAATATGAGATTGCAATTCGTAATCTGAGAGACGGATTTAATGACAGAGCATACATTCGGAAATGTGTGGTACTGTACAAGGCTTTGATGGAAAAATTACCGTCTGAAGAAAAAACAGAGTTTTATCTCAAACTTGAAGAAGTGGACTGCTTGCATCATGAGACTGCAACGAAAGAAGATATATTGTCATTGGACGAATATGTTGCGCCGTTGTATGAGAAGCACTTCAAGCACAAAAAAGGGTTAAAACGCATCGTCGATTTTAATCAAGGCATTGATGCACGTCTTATCACAGATGCTAACATGAAAAAATTATCCGAAGTAAATATCTATCCGTTGCGTGTCGCTTTTGACCATTGGGAACAGAAGGATATTTATGAAAGAGCAATCAAAACGGCAGTATCAAATGGAATTACGAACCTTTCCAACTATATGCTTTATAATTTCCACGATAAGCCGGAACATCTTTACTACAGAATGAAGATGAATGTTGATATGTGTGATGAACTTGCCGCCAACATTTATTCGTTCCCGATGAAATACCACCCAATCAACGACCCAGAGTTTTTCATGAATCGAGATTTCATCGGAAAGCATTGGAATAGAAAATTCATTAGAGCAATTCAAGCTGTGCTTAATTCGACAAAGGGCAAGGTTGGCAAAGGAAAAACATTCTTTGAAGAAGCGTTTGGAGCAGACGAGCATCGCTTCTGGACGATCCTCTGGATGCCGGAAACATTTATCATTTACAGATTTATGTTTAAGGACAATCTTGCAAAAGAATGGGAAGAAAAATTCTGGAGCTTACCTGCCGACAAGTTAAAAACTGTGCAGGAAATTGTAGCACTAAACCAATTCAAAGAGTTGGATATGAGCCAGTACGATGAGCAAGTGCGAGATGTGTTGACTTACTATCAGTTTACAAGAGACGAAGCCGAGGAACTCATCAAGCAAAACAAAACAGAATAATGACCAAGCCAAAAGGCACTAACCGTAAAAAAGTTAGTGTCTTTTGTTTTGTCCATTATCAAAAATCTGAAAGGAGTTGACCCGATGCCCAATGAAAAACTGGAAAAGCTGAAACGAGAACAGTATGTTGCGGAGAAAAAGCTGACCGCAGCCAAGCACAAGGAAAAGCGACTGGAAAACGAAATCAAGCGCCTGACCCGTAGCGAGAGAACCCACCGCCTTTGTACCCGTGCCGGGATGTTGGAAACTTTTTTGAGAGAACCGACCATCCTGACGGACGATGATGTGATGGAGCTTTTGACTTTCATCTTCCACAGCGAAGCGGTTCAAAAGAAGCTGGAGTTGCTGATTGAGAACCGAAAGAACGTAGAGCAACCGAACAGGAGCTGAAAACCCTGTTGTAAAACAGGGCGCAATTATACACCACCTAAAGATGGTGATTGCGTTCTGCCGAAAGCCCCTTGCAGGGAGCTTGATGAGTTCCGCAAAAGTCCTTTGCTCCAATCATCCAGAGGAAGCTACACTTCCCCTGCGCTGGCTTTGTCAGCTACCCTTTTGTGGACTTGCCACCGATGAACGATTGCAAGCAATCATTCACCGTCAGCAAGTTTTATACTTTCCCCATCTGACCGCTGCTGAAAAGTATCGGTCATTTTTTATTGCACCGAGAAAGGAGGTTCAAACAAAATGCCTGTACCCCATCTGGAAATACGAATTGTTCAGCGAAGCAAAGGCAGCTCTGCTGTTGCCGGAGCCGCCTACCAAGCCGGAGAAAAATTGTTTTCCGAGTATGACCAGAAATCGAAAGACCACCGAAGGAAACAGCATGAGGTTGTTTACACTGAAATCATGCTCCCGTCCCATGCACCGCCGGAATATGCAGACCGGGCAATGCTCTGGAACTCTGCCGAGGAAGTAGAGAAGCAATGGAACTCACAGCTTGCAAGGCGATTTGTTGTTGCCCTGCCCAGAGAAGTGCCTCTTGAAATGTGTCCGCAGATGTTGCAGGAATACTGCCGAGAATATTTTGTGTCCAAGGGAATGTGTTGTGATTTTGCAATCCATGACCCCGATCCACCGGGACACAATCCCCATTGCCACATCATGCTGACGATGCGAGCCATTGATGAAAATGGGAAGTGGCTTCCCAAGAGCCGCAAGGTTTATGACCTTGACGAGAACGGCGAACGCATCAAGCTCCCCTCCGGCAGATGGAAAAGCCATAAGGAAGATACCGTTGACTGGAACGAGCAGTACCACGCCGAGGAATGGAGACACGGATGGGAAGTTATCCAGAATAAATATCTGGAACTTGCCGGAAGTGCGGAGCGTGTGGATATGCGTTCCTATGAAAGACAGGGACTTGATATTATCCCGACCGTTCACATGGGAGCTGCTGTCTGTGCGCTGGAACGCAAAGGCATTGAAACCAACATCGGCAATCTCAACCGAGACATTAAAGCCGCTAACCGCATGATGAACGCTATCCGCAGTACCATCAAAAGTCTGCGAGACTGGATTGCTGATATTGTGTCTGCCACCAAAGAAGCGTTTGCGGAAATGGAAGCCGAAAAGAAAAACGCTTCGCCCGACCTCTCCACTCTGCTCCGTGATTATATGAATTTGCGAAAGGCTGAGCGCAGCGACTGGTCGAGGTATGGACAGCAGAAAGGCACAGCCGATGATTTGAAAGCAGTCTCCAAAGCTCTGATCTATTTGAAAGAACATGAGCTTTTCACTCTGGAAGATTTGGACACAACCCTGCAAGGTATGAATGAAAAAGCCGGAGCCATCAACGCCGATATGAAGAAAGCATCTGCCCGAATGAAAGTCATTACCGGCATACAAAATGCCGTGGCAGATTGCCGGACCCACAAGGCTGTCCATGACAAGTATCTGAAAATCGGTTGGAAATCCCGGCAGGCTGCTTTCGCTGAGAGCCACAAGGACGAACTGGACAGCTTTAATAGAGCATACCGTTATCTCAAAAAACAGGGTGTGGATTTGAATGTCGATCTGGAAGCCCTGCAAGCAGAATATGACACGCTCCAGGCAGCTCACGCCGAGCTTGCCGGACAGCTTGCTACCGTCAAAGAGGAATTACAGCCGATGAAAGATATTCGATACTGGGTCGGCAAAGTCCTCACGCCGGAACAGGCAGTTGAGAAAAAGCCCGAACCGAAGCACTCCTTAACCGAGCGATTGAAGTTTGAGCAGGAACAGAAGAAACAACAGCCGGAGCAGAAATCTCCGCAGCACAAAAAACAGAATATGGAACTCTAACAGGCACTTGCCGTTTTCTCTTTGAAAATGTCGAGTGCCTTTTTTGTTTCCTGAAAGGATGATGCAATGAATGTATTTGAAGCAGTTAAGCAGACCGTTACTACCCGACAGGCGGCAGAGATGTACGGCATCCGTGTCAACCGTCACGGCATGGCAGTCTGCCCATTCCACAATGACAGAAATCCGAGTATGAAAGTGGATATGCGTTTCCATTGCTTCGCTTGCCAGGCGGACGGCGATGCAGTTGATTTTGTTTCCCGACTGTTCGGATTGCCGAGCAAAGAAGCCGCTATGAAACTGGCAGATGATTTTGGTATCTGCTATGACAGCAGACAGAAGCCATCTGTCAGACCGAAGATCAGAGAACCCACCCCGGAGCAGAAGTATCAGCAGGAAGAAAACCATTGCTACAAGGTGCTGACCGATTACTTCCATCTTCTCCGAGAATGGAAACAGCAGTACGCACCGAAACAGCCGGAGGATGAATGGCATCCTCTGTTCGTGGAAGCCCTGCAAAGAGAAAGCTATATCGAATATCTGCTTGATATTCTCCTATATGGCACTCCCGAAGAAAAGAAAGCTCTGGTTGCTGAGCAAAGAAAAGAGGTGATGAAACTTGAACAGCGATTTGCAGAACACCGTGGAGGAAGTCCGAAACAGTTTGGAGCAGAGCCAGAAAGGTAAGGTCTACAACACAGCAGCCAATTATAAAAAGGTTCTGCAATACGACCCGCTGCTGAAAGGAGCAATCCGAAAGAATATGCTGACAGAACGCATTGATATTGTGAAGCCCCTCGGCTGGCAGCGTGACAGTACCACGCTGACCGATATGGATGTAAAATATCTGCTCCTGTATTTTGAAGAAAATTACGGACTGACCGTAGAAAAGAAAATCGTGGATGCAATAACGGTGATCGCCAATGAAAACCGCTATCATCCAGTATGTGATTTCCTTAATTCCCTGCAATGGGACGGGCAGGTACGCATCCGTCATTGTCTGCATCATTTCCTTGGTTCAGAGGAAAACGAGTACACTTATGAAGCCCTGAAGCTCTTTATGTTGGGAGCTGTCAGCAGAGTATTCAAGCCCGGATGCAAATTTGAAGTCATGCTTTGCCTTGTCGGTGGACAGGGTGCAGGAAAGTCCACGTTCTTCCGTCTGCTTGCCGTCAATGATGACTGGTTCTCTGACGATTTGAAGAAACTGGACGATGACAATGTGTACCGCAAGATGCAGGGGCATTGGATAATCGAAATGTCAGAAATGATTGCCACAGCCAACGCCAAGAGCATTGAAGAAATCAAGTCCTTTCTGAGCCGACAAAAGGAAACCTACAAGATACCGTATGAGACCCATCCGGCAGACAGACTGCGACAATGTGTGTTTGGCGGTTCTTCCAACACGCTTGATTTTCTTCCCCTTGACCGAACAGGCAACCGCCGTTTTCTTCCAGTCATGGTATGCCCGGAACAGTCCGAGGTTCACATACTGGAAGATGAAGCTGCATCCAGAGCTTATATCATTCAGATGTGGGCAGAGGTCATGGAGATTTACCGAAGCGGCAATTTCAAGCTGAAACTCAGCCGAGAGACAGACACATTTCTGAAAGCCCATCAAAGAGAGTTCATGCCAGAGGACACCAAAGCAGGACAGATTATTGATTATCTGGAGCACTATTCCGGCAACATGGTCTGCTCCAAGCAACTTTACCGTGAAGCATTAGGGCATGACTATGACGAGCCGAAGCAATGGGAGCTTCGAGAAATCAATGACATTATGAATAATGCTGTCACAGGTTGGAGGGCATTTGCAAATCCGAGATACTTCCCGGAGCCTTACCGCAGACAGCGAGGTTGGGAACGCATCCCCACCGACAACGAGCCTGACAACAACACAGGAGAATTTCACGAACTGACGGAAGCAGAAATGCAACAGCTTGAACTTCCAGAAGAATGGTTACGATGAAAAATCCCTTTTCGTTGTCGGGTAGATTGTCGAGCTGGTTGTCGGTCTGTTGTCGGGCAGAAATCGAAAATCCATTGATATTACTGGACTTTTCTTTCTCTGACAACAATGGCAACAGAAATATAAAAGAAAAAGTAAATTATAAAAAAGTAGATAAGCCCGATTAAGAAAAAGAGTTTTTCGAAGCCCGTTGTCGGTACTTCGTTGTCAGACCTTTCCTTGTCGGGCTTTTTTCATTTCAAGGAGGTATTCAATGAACGCAACAGCAATTCAGACCGCAAACAACACACAGCCCTGTTTCCGCAAGACCATCGACAAGACCACCTATGTTGTACGTGTCCATTTCAGCGAAACAGCGAAAGAGACCATGCAGGACAAAATCAAGCGACTGCTCCGTGAGGAGGTGGCGAAGATGTGACTTTTTTGTGAATTTGATTAAAAAGTCCTTGACAATTTGCATCAGGGAAAACTGCCAAGTCCATCCTGATTACCGCCGCTGTCCGCCTGTCTGCGTTCATCCTGCCGGAGATCACCGGCATCACATCACGGGACGATATGGAACTGGGCATGATGGGCGAGCGCAAGCAGGCTGTATTCGCGGTCATCCCTGACAACGACGGCACCTTCAACTACATCGTGGGTATGCTCTATACCTGCGCTTTTCAGGCCCTTTACTATCAGGCCGACAAGGTGCACCAGGGGGCGCTGCCTGTCCCCGTGCGTCTGATGATGGATGAGTTTTGCAATGTCTCCCTGCCGGATGACTTTGGCAAGCTCCAAGCTACCATGCGAAGCAGAAATATCATGTCCACCATCGTCCTGCAAAACATCTCCGCACTGAAGGCACTGTTTAAGGACGATTGGGAGGGCCTGATGGGAAATGCGGACACGCTGGTATATTTGGGTGGAAATGAGCAAAGCACCCATAAATATATCTCTGAAATGCTGGGCAAGGAGACACTGGACACGCGCAACCGCAGCACTACCCGCGGCTCCCATGGCTCCAGCTCCGTCAGCCACCAGCAGACGGGCCGGGAGTTAATGACCCCGGACGAGGTGCGGGCCATGGATAACGACTATGAGATTCTTTTTATCCGGGGTGAGCTGCCTGTCATGGACCGCAAGTACGATATTCTCAAGCATCCCAATATCAAACTGACCGAGGATGGCGGGGCACAGCCCTATATCCACCACCCCGGATTGTCCTATGTGCTGCCCGACTTGAGCATACCCGTGGATGATCTGGATGACATTGAAATCATTGAGGAGGTTCCAACAACATGAAAAAGACCGAACAGCGGAATACCCACATCGACCAGCAGGCCAGACGCGCCCGCCGCCTCTATGCGTCCGGCGTTCTGGTGCTTGTGCTCTGTGGCGCTCTGACCTGCCCGGCGCTGGCCGCTGGGAGCGACCCGCTGACCATCGTAAACAATATGAGCGACTTCATCTTTTCCATCATCAAGGCCCTGGGCGTCATTATCCTGGGCTGGGGCATCGTGCAGGTGGGTATGTCCATCCAGTCCCATGATGCCAGCCAGCGCACGCAGGGCTTCCTCTGTCTGTTCGGTGGTCTGATGATCGCCTTTGCCAAGGAGATTTTGACCGCCATCGGTGCAGTGTAATACAGAGGGGCGGGCCGCATGGCCCGCCCTTCTCTCTTTTGCGGCAACATTGGATTTTGTCGAAATGTGTCTCCATTTGAGACGCATTTCAGGAGGTGACTTTATTGAGTGACAACTGGATCGTAGGCAATCTGCAATCCGCTTTTCATACCTGGAACGATAAATTGGCGGAGATATGGGCCTTGATTACCACAACGCCCCAGGAGTTCCGGGGCGGAGGTATCTGGACGGCCATCGTCAATATCAATGACGGACTGCAGGCTGTGGGTTACGGCCTGCTGGTGCTGTTTTTTGCCATGGGCATCTTCCAGAGTGCGGCCAGCTTCCGGGACTTTCAGCGGCCGGAATTTGCCCTGCGCCACTTCATCCGTTTTATCCTGGCAAAGACCGCCATCGGATACGGCATGGAACTGATGCTTGCCATTTTCAATATCTGCGGCGGTATCGTTCAAAGCATTATGGGCGGTGTGGGCGGTATGGCCTCTGCTGCCGTTTCTGTCCCGCAGGAAATGGTAGACACCATAGAGAGCATCGGCTTTTTGGAGAGTATTCCCCTCTGGCTGGTAACGGTACTGGGCAGCCTGTTCATCACCATTCTGTCTTTCATTCTGATTATGACCGTCTATGGCCGCTTTTTCCGCCTGTATATGTTTACAGCCCTGGCGCCGCTGCCGCTGTCCTCCTTTGCCGGTGAGGGAACCAGCTTTATCGGAAAGACGTTTATCAAGTCCTACACCGGCGTTTGTCTGGAGGGAGCGGTTATCGTCCTGGCCTGTCTGATCTATACCGCCTTTATCTCCGGGAGTGCGCCGGTGCTGGATACATCGTTGTCCGCTGTCACGATGAGCTGGCAGTATGTGGGCGAGACAATTTTTAACATGATCGTTCTGGTGGGGCTGGTCAAAGGGGCGGAACGAATTGTCAAAGAGATGTTTGGCCTGTAATTTTTGAAAAGGAGATCATCATGGAAATCAAAATCCCGAAAGAAGTGCGGCAGCACTCGGAAAGTATTTTCTTCGGCCTGTCCGTCCGGCAGTTGATTTGTTCGGCTCTGGCCGTTGCAGTCGCTGTCAGCATTTATTTTGCCCTGCGGAATGTGCTGGGCCGTGAAACGGCAAGCTGGGCCTGCATCGTGGCGGCGGCGCCCGTGGCCGTCGCGGGCTTCTTCCATTACAACAGCCTGACCTTTGAACAGTTCGTATGGGCCTTTATCAAATCTCAGTTCCTGTGCGCTGCGCCCAGGGTGTTCCGTGCGGAAAATATCTACTGTATGGCTCTGTCTGGAAAGGGGGCGCGATACGATGATTAAGACCTTGGCTGCCGCAAACAGAAGTGAGAAAGAACGCTTTAAGATACCCCGCAGCGTCCAGCAGTCCATCCCCATCCGCTGTATCTTCCGGGACGGTATCTGGCAGGTGGGGAATAAGTACAGCCGCACCTGGCGCTTTGCGGATATTAACTACGCCCTGGCGTCCTATGAGGACCAGCGAGATATGTTTACCGCCTATTGCGGCGTTCTGAACAGCCTGCCTACCGACGCCACCACCAAAATCACCATCAACAACCGGCGTTTGAATGGCGTGGACTTCCAGCGCAGTGTCCTGATGAAAAGCAGGGGCGACGGGTTGGATAGATACCGCGAGGAATACAATGCCGTTCTCACGGAAAAGACCGCCGACAGCAACGGCTTGATCCAGGATAAGTATATCACCGTCTCCGTGGCGCGAAAAAACATTGAGGAAGCCCGTGCCTTTTTCAGCCGGGTGGATGCAGACCTTGGTAAGAGCTTCGGACGGCTGGACAGTGGGGCACGGCCCCTGGATAACCATGAGCGGCTGCGGCTGTTTCATGACTTTTTCCGGCCCGGAGAGGAGCCGTACTTCCAATTCGACCTCTCTGAAGCGATGAAAAAGGGCCATGATTTTCGGGACTACATCGCCCCGGACGGGATGCAGTTCAAGGCCGACCACTTCCAAATGGGCAGCAAGGTGGGCCGTGTTCTGTTCCTTCGGGAGTATGCCAGCTATATCAAGGACAGCATGATCGCGGAGCTGTCCGACTTCTCCCGGAACCTCATGCTTTCCATTGACATTCTGCCAATCCCCACCGACGAGGCGGTAAAGGAAGTCCAGTCCCGGATACTGGGCATTGAGAGCGACATTACCCGTTGGCAGCAGCGCCAGAATGATAAGAACAACTTTACGGCCACCGTTCCCTATGAGCTGGAGCAGCTGAGGGGCGAGACAAAGGAGTTCCTGGACGATCTGAGCACCCGCGACCAGCGCATGATCTTTGCCAATGTCACGCTGGTCCATCTGGCCGACGACTTGGAGCAGTTGGGCGCCGATACCGAGACGCTGCAATCCATAGGGCGCAAGCACCTCTGCCAGTTCGCGGTGCTCCGCTATCAGCAGGAGGACGGACTCAATACAGCTCTGCCCTATGGCCTGCGGCGGATCAAGACCACCCGCACCCTTACCACGGAAAGCGCCGCCGTTTTGACGCCCTTCCGTGTTCAGGAGATCCAGGATGCCGGGGGCATCTACTATGGCGTCAACGCTGTCTCCAAAAACCTGCTGATCTGCAACCGAAAGAAGCTGCTGAACCCTCACGGCTTTATCCTGGGCGTGTCCGGCTCCGGCAAATCCTTTTCCATGAAGGAGGCCATTACCTTTATCGCCCTGTCCACCGACGATGATATTATCATCATCGACCCGGAACGGGAGTATGGGGAACTGACCCGTGCCCTCCATGGGACTGTGCTGGAGGTTTCGCCCAACAGTCCAAACCATTTCAACCCTCTGGCCATCGACAAGGGCTACGGCGCCGGTGAAAACCCAATCGCTATGAAATCCGAGCTAATGATGAGCATTTGCGAGCAGCAGATGGGCGCGGGCCAGTTGGGGGCCTTCCATAAATCCATCATTGACCGCTGCACCGCCAACATCTACCGTGACCTTATCAAGAGCGGCGGCAAGGCCCGGCAGCCCACCCTGCCCGATTGGCGCAACGATGTCAAGCGGCAGCCGGAACGAGAGGCCCAGGAGCTGGCCCTTGCGTCGGAGCTGTTCGTGGAGGGCAGCTTGAATATGTTTGCCCATGAGACAAACATTGATATTACCAACCGCATGATCTGCTTTGACCTCTATGAGATGGGTGAGCAGCTCAAGCCCACCGCTATGAACGTGGTGCTGGAGTCCATTCAAAACCGGGTGGCCGCAAACCGACTTGCCGGAAAATACACATGGGTCTTTATTGACGAAATCTACTTGTTTTTCAAGTATTTCTACTCCGCTCAGTTCCTCTACAAGTGCTGGAAGCGGTTTCGGAAATATTCCGCGGCAATGACCGGGGCAACGCAGAACGTGGAGGAATGTCTGCGGTCCGATACGGCCCGGCTCATGTTCGCCAACAGCGAGTTTTTGATCCTGCTGAACCAGGCGGCCACCGACCGGGCGGAGCTTGCCAAGCTGCTGAACATCTCTGAAACACAGATGGGGCACGTTACCAATGCAGAAGCAGGTCACGGCCTGCTGAAAATCGGCGGCTCCATCGTCCCCTTTGCCAACGAGTTCCCACGGGGCGGAGATCTGTACCGACTATGGAGTACCAATCCCAACGACAGGTAAAAAAATGTCGAAATGCGTCTCAATCTGAGACGCATTTCTTTTTTTGAGGTGACTGCTTTGCCAGAGTTCAAGGAAAAGCCCAAAATGGGCGAACCCAAGGTCAAACGCCGGGATATGCTGCTTCCCAAGCAAGCGGCCCGGATCATGAAAGAGAAATACCTTCAGGAGCTGGACCAGCGCCCGGAGGGGACGGAGAATACAGAAACGCAGGCCGTCGGTCAGATAGAGGAAGCAGGAAGATGGGCCATGGATGAATTGACCGCCCACACACCGCACCCGCACCGCCAGGAGAAAAGAGCCATCAAAGAAAAACCGTCCGCTTCCGGGGAAAGGCGAGAAAAAACCGTCCCAAAGCAGGAGGGGCAAAAGAAGCGGGGTGCCGACACGCTGAAAAGCCGCAGAGCGTCGGCTGCCAGCGAAACGGTTGTGGAGAACGCCGCACCGACTGCTCCCGAGCACTCTCAGGAATGGCGGCGCACAGAACTGGCCCGCAGACGATTCATCCAGGAAAGGCAAGTGCGGTGCCAATCTGCTTTGAACGATCAGCGGCACGGCGCATCCGCATTTTACCAGTCCACGGAGGTCGGGGCTCCACGGTCCGCGGGTGCCCCTGCGTCCAGCGCAGGCCAAAAGGCCGTATTGCCAAAGGAACGGCAGACGGCGGTCCAAAAGAGAAACGTTCAAATGCCGGCAAAAAAGACACCGCCGGGGCCGAAAGTGCGTGACCTGCCCGAAAAGGCAGCGGTCCGCAAGTCCTTCAGCACAGTCCCGCAGCACATGAGAAGCCAGGCGGCAGTGCAGGCCAGGAAAGCCGCTAAGAACACCGCTGTTGTGTTCAAGCGGGCAATACAGGCTGTGGCGAAGGCTGCCGCTGCCGTGGCTGGGGCCGTTACGGGAATGGTGGGCGGCGCCGTTGTTTTGGTTGCCCTGATCGTCATTATCATCATCGCCGCTGTCGCAAATTCTCCCTTCGGCCTGTTCTTCGCGGAGGAACGCAACGCCCCGGATACTGTATCCGTATCCGAGGCCGTGGCACAAGTCAATATGGCGTACAACGCCAGACTGGAGGAATTGCAGGCCGGGGATTATGACGGCATCACTGTGGAGGGACAGGCTCCTGACTGGCCGGATGTGCTGGCCGTATTCGCATCGAAAACCGCAGGAGCGGACGATGGAGTGGATGTTGCCACCATGGATGATGACCGGGTGGCCCGCCTGACGGCTGTATTTTGGGATATGACGGAGATCACTTCCTGGGTAGAGACGATTGACCATCCCGGTGACGGCGACGGGGATGATGGTTGGACAGAGTATATTCTGCATATCACCATCACGCCGAAAAGAGCCGATGATATGCGGACGGCCTATACCTTCACCAGCTATCAGAACACCGCCATGGACGAGCTGCTGGCTGACCGGGCGGCGCTGGCTACGCTGGCCGGAAGCCTGACCATCACCAACGCCGATGCGCAAGCAGTGCTGAACGGCCTGCCTGATGACCTTTCCCCAGAGCGCCGTGCCGTGGTGGAAACAGCCCTGAAGCTATACGGTAAAGTCAACTACTTTTGGGGCGGCAAATCACTGGTTTTAGGCTGGGATAGTCGTTGGGGCCAGCTCCGAAAGGTTACGGCAGAGGGAAGTCCCACCACCGGCACCTACCGTCCCTACGGTCTTGACTGTTCAGGCTACATCGACTGGGTATTCTACAATATGAGCGGCGGCGAATATCTCATCGGCCACGGTGGAGGCGCCCATGCCCAGCACACCTACTGTACCGAAATTACATGGAATGAAGCCCGCCCCGGCGATCTGGCGTTTTACCCAGAGGATGAGCACGTTGGGATTGTCTGCGGCAGGGACGAGGACGGCAGCCTGCTGGTGATCCACTGTGCCAGCAGTGCAAATAACGTGGTGATTACAGGCATATCCGGCTTTGTCTCCGTGGCAAGGCCGGACTTTTATAACGAGTAAACTTGTCGAAACGCGTCTCAAATTGAGACGCGTTTTCCGTTTAGGAGGATGTTCGATATGCGAACCTTATGTAAAAAGCTGTTTCCCGGTATGATTATTCTGATGATGACACTGTTGCTGACGATTCCAGCCTTTGCCGCGGAACTGGAATTTCGTGATGTTCCCACTGATTCTCCGTGGCATGAAAGCGTGATGTATCTTGCGGAGCACGGGATCACCGCCGGGACTGGGGAGGGCCGATATTCTCCTGACGCGCCAATTACAGCCCGCCAATGGGCGGTCATGCTATGCCGGGCTTATGATAAGTCTGAAGCTCTGGCGTCAGAGGGTGAATTTGGCGCGGCTTGTCTCACAGAGGCTTGCAGCAACGGCTGGCTATCCGTGGAAGCCCTGACAGAACCGGACACGCGGATGTGCAGGGGGTCGCTTTTTCAGAGCGCCTTTTCGGTGGCTGGCCTGCCTGTCTATGATTACATCCTTTATCCTGGCGGAGAGACCCTGTCCACCTATGAAAACTGCCTGCGGATCGGAGCGGAACTGGGACTATGCCCGGAGGACGCAGAGCCGCTGGAGATCGTTACCCGCGGCGAGGCCGCTGCTCTGCTCCACGCGATTCTGACACAGGAATTTTCCGTGGACGAGCCGCCCATGCTCACGGAACTTCCCATTCAGAATGACGAGGGAGTGAACATGAACGACTATCTGCTGGAACTGCGCCGCGTACCGGAGCCAATTTTGCAGCAGTTCCAGGATAAGAGATGGGTCTATACCGTCAACTTTCAATATCTGGCGGATTTGAGTGAGCGGTACGACATGACCTGTATCGGTGCGGCTTCCTATACCAGCAAAAGGATCTATGTGTCAGAGGCCAAGGCCACAGTCCATGAGTTTGGCCACTTTCTGGACGGTGTGCAAGGCTTCCCGTCCACAAGTACATCCTTCTATGCAGAAGAAGCTCAGGCATCCTCTGCGTTTCTCCGGGACTATGCACAAACAAATTGCCGGGAATATTATGCGGAATACTTTACCTATTGGCTGAACAACCATGGCGATGCCAAGAAAGCGGAGCAGATGCAGCAGATAACACCGAAAACCTATGAATACTTTACGGTGCTGACGACAAATAACTGGGCACTTCCAGCTAAGTGATGTGAAATACGTTGCCCCTCGCTGCCATTGGGCGGCGAGGGGCGTTTTTTTGCGCTTTTGCTAAAAGCATGGTAGCGTATTCCTATGGAGGGATGAAGCAATGTTATCATGGGAACCGTTGGAAATCTTGAGTTTTGGGGCTGGAACTCCCAGTACAAGCCTTGCCCTTATGTCTGCGGAAAATGCCATCCGTGGGGAACCTGTCCGGCCGCTGGTGCCGGTGTACGACGCTGTGATCTTCTGTGACCTGCATGGAGAACCGAACTGGGTCTATGAGCAGGCTGTTTTTGTAGAGCAGCTATGCCGCCGGGCCGGTATTCCTTACTATACGCTGGAGACTGGCCTATACGGTGACTTCACCCGGAATTTTGGAAACGCCCGCGTTTCCAGCATCCCGTTCTGGACCTTGACTGACGATGGCAAGAAAGGCCGGATGCCGCGCCAGTGCACCTATGACTACAAGATCAAAGCCATAGAACGGTTTGTCCGCTATGAACTGTTGGGCTATCGTCCCAGAGAGCGCACGATTGCGGCGGACAGGCAATTTCACCGTATGCACATGGGCATCATGTGGGAGGAGCGCCACCGGGCCAAGGAGAGTACACAGGTGTTATTTACCAACCGATTTCCGCTTGTGGAAATGGGCTGGACCCGCCCTGATTGCTATGCCTATAATCGGGATGTATGGGGACTTGATACCAAAGCGAACTGCTGCCTGTTCTGCCCCTATCACACCAACTATTTTTACAAACATATCCGGGAGCATGAACCGGAGTGCTTTTCCTGCGCTCTGCAAATTGACGAGCTGGTGGAAGCAAAACAGGCCCACCCACCGCTGAAAAGCAAATTGTTTTTATCCAAGTCACGAAAGAGACTGCGAGAGCTGACACCGGAAGAATGCCAGGATGCCCAGACCTTCCTATATCATAAAGAGCGTATCTGGAACGGCTTTTGAAAACGCAAATACCGTCGAAAAATGAGTCTCGAATTGAGACGCTTTTCGCCTATATAGGTAGCTCAAACACTTTTGATGAAACAATTAAAAATAATTTGTGCAAAGACCTTCGATATATTTCTGCACTTCCAGCAAATCCGCAAAAACCCCACGGCATAATTTGCGAATCTCGAAAGAAGGCTGAATCAGGTCAGGAACCATCAGCGGAATTGCGCCGGCAGCATGAGCGGCTTGTATTCCATAGAAAGAATCTTCGATAATAAGTGTTTCCTTTGGATTACAACCAAGCCCCTTGCAGGCAGCAAGAAAAATATCAGGAGCTGGTTTACCATGGGCGGCCATATCTCCTCCAACAACATAGTCAAAGTATGGAAGACATCCGACTGCTAATAATTCCTTTTTAACCATATCAGACACAGTAGATGAAGCTACAGCAATCTGGAAGCCAGCGCCTTTCAGATATTGCAAAATCTCTTTGGCAAAAGGTTTTAACGGAGGCCCTGCATCAACACGAGTCTTAAAATCAGAGATGACTTCCTCTCGAATCTCACGAATGGGGAACACTTGCCCATAATGCTTTTGGAAAATATGTTCCGTCTCTGCCGAGTTTGTTCCAATGCATTCATGACAGACATCTGCAACCCCTAAAATGCCATATTTTTCTGCCGCTTTTTCCCAACAGTGAATCATTAAAAGTTCTGTATCGAGAAGAGTTCCATCCATATCGAAGATAATATACTTTTTCATACGAAGAGGAGCCGTAGCCCACGATCCTTTCTATTGTTTGTGCGACAAGCATTTCATTGAACTTATATCACATACCTTTTGGATATACAAGACATTTTCAGAAAATGGATAGTTGTGATAGGGGAAACCATCGGCAGAAGTGCAGACTTTTGTTTCACAGATTGTACTCTGGATATATCCAGAGTGCTTTTGAGAGATTACTTCTTTACAAAAAACCGGAAATAACTAGGCGGAATGCACAAATAGAATTGCTCGTTTTTTTGGATAAATGTAAAAAGCATATAATAAATAACCAAATTAAAAGCAAACTCATTGTGGATTATTACAAAAATAAAAAACAAGCCCGTGGAGACTATTTCTGGATATATCCAGGAAAGTACAATAAGAGCAAGCAGAAGCGATTTTGCTGGATCCTAATCAATATACACAGTCAAACATAGGAGGAATGTTTTCATGAATGTTGTCGTGACGAAAAGCTATGAGGACTCCTGTGCTTATGTTGCACAGGAGATGGTGGCTCTAGTTAATGCCAACCCTACCGCAAAGTTAGGTCTGGCTACTGGCGGCACCGCTGAAAAGGTCTATCCGCATTTGGTTAAAGCGTATCAGGATGGCAAGGTCGATTTCTCCGAAGTCACTACAGTCAACCTCGATGAGTATCTGGGTATGAGTCCCGAAAACCCCGTCAGTTATCGGAAGTGCATGGACACTTGGTTTTTTGACCATGTTAATATTGACAAGGCTAATACCTATGTTGCCAGCGGCCTGAATGATCCTGAAGAAGAAATTGCTATTTTCAATGAAAAGCTCTATGGCGATAAGCTCCTGGATTTTCAACTGCTGGGTGTAGGTGTCAGCGGGCATATCGGTTTTAATGAACCGGGCGATCATCTGGTTGCGGGTGTCCATATTGAGGAACTGGATGAAAGCACAATCCAGGCCAATTCTCGCTATTTTGATTCCCCTGCGGATGTCCCGACTCGTTCGATTACCATGGGCGTGGGTGACATTATGAAGGCCGAGAAAATCATCCTGATTGCAACTGGTGACAGCAAGATTCCTGTTATCACTAAGTTGTTGGCAGATGATGCCGTAACCTCGGAACTCCCGGTTTCTGTGTTGAAACTGCACCGCGATGCGACCATCGTGATTGATCGCGAACTGGCAGAGAAGTGCAACTATAAGGAACTGGAGAAATAATGAGATGAGTCAGTTCAAAAAAGAGATTGTTAATGCGGTTGCTACGGCGAATGACACTCACGAAATAGAGATGTTGAATATTCGTCCGTATGTTAAAAAGGAAAACTATTGCTTCCGCGTATTTGAGTGCAACCTGAAGAATGTCATGGATAGTCTCAGGGATAAGGGACTCATCAAGAAAAAATGCCTGCTCGTAACAAGCCCACGCGCACAAAAGTCGGCTGCGGCAAAGCTGCCTAAAGATTGCTACTTTACCTATGTTACCGACACCAAGACGGACAAACTCGATAAATTCGTTAAAGAGTGTAGTACGCCTGAATACACGGAGACTGCCAAAGAAATTTGGGAACAAGCACAAACACTGGTTGATTATATTTTCCGCAGACAGGAGGATCCGGGAACCGGATTCCCTGAAGAAGATCAACTCTGGCAACAGGTTGGAGAACTGGAGAGCATTGTTGCTGAGAAGGGCAAAGAAAAGCTGGATAAATATTATCTCAGCGAATGCATTGACACTGATCAGGTTGAGACGGTTATTGCGCTTGGCGGTGGCGTTGCAATGGATGCCGGACAGTACATAGCTACCAAATTGGGTGAGGCATTGGGAAAAGAACTTGTATTCATTTGTGTGCCCACGGTTCTTTCGGTCAACGCGGCGTTCTGCTATAAAGCAGCTATGCGGCGGCTGAATCCCATAAGCAAAAGTTATGAAGTGAAGTATGATTCGAGTTTGGTGCAACCGGATGTACTTCTGATGGATCCGGATATTATTTTGACTGCGGGCGAGTTAAATGTGGTCGGTTCCGGTGATTTGCTTTCCTGCCTGACAGCTTCATTCGACTGGAAACTCAATAGCTTGGTAGCAAGAAATTATAGCCCCAATGGTCAGGATGTCTCTAAGGCTTTCAACCAGGAAGTTTGCGACGGAGCTTTGGAATTGATTGGCCTGTTGGCAGAGAACATCGACAATCTCAACGCAATGAGAACGTATGCTTCGATTTTGACCGGAGAGCATAAGAACGGCAAGACACACTACGAAGTTCTCCAACAAGAGGCGAATGGCGAAATTGCGCATCAAGCTGGCGCAGGTCTTCGTTTCCTTTGTATGGCGTATCACTGGGTGGCGGAGCAGAGTTGGATTATGCAGCACACAATGTGGGAAAGTGCCAGCGAACACGGTATGTTCGACTATATGGAATATCTGTGTGGCGTGGAATTCAAGCATGGTCAAATTATTGGCCTTTGCGTGTATTTTATGTCCCTCCTGCAGGAAAATGAACATGAACGTGCCGTTAGCATGATCAAACGGTTGAAACTCGATATTACGCTGAACAATTTGGCGGTAGTTGCGGCTAATAATGAGAAGGTTACTCCCGAAAAATTGGAAGAATGCCTGCGTGGTGTGAAAGCATACTTGACTGGTGAAAGTTATCGCTACACCATTATCAGCGCCAAGGATATGTCGGAGAAATGGATTAAAGATGCGCTGGCGGCGTATTACAAGGACTTCCCGTGTGATTATGATGGAAATCCGAACAAGGGTGTTGAAAAATACGTCGTAAGCTAGGGATGCTGATTCGTTGTATTTTTGCAAGTACTCTCCCCTTTCCAAGGCAGGCATATTGTGACTCAATTCGCCTCAGCACAATATGCCTGCCTTATTCACAAATAATTCGTCACATAGTTCTCCCTTGCAGACGCAATTCACATAAACGAATTAGGAGGTAGAAAAATGAATTTCATCGTTAGCATCGCGGAAGGCTTTACGGGATTTTTCTCGGCAGCCGGAGAATCATTTGTTGGCACTATGTCTGGAATCGTTCCCCTTGTCCTGGTGGCGTTGACTGTCCTCAATACCGCCGTCGCTCTGATTGGTGAGGATCGGTTTGACTCTGCGGCCAGAAGACTGACTAAAAACTTTTTCGCTCGCTACACCCTGTTGCCGTATCTGGCAAACTTCATGGTCGGCAGTCCCACTTCTTTTACCTTCGGCAAGTATCTGCATGAGAAATACAAGGCTGGCTATTATGAGGTCTGCAACCGTACCAACATGGCACCCATGATGTGCCTGTTTCCCCATGTTAACCCTGGTGAGCTGTTCGTATGGCTCGGTGTCTATAACGGTGTTGTTCAGGTCGCGGGAGAGCGTGTCGGCGCCACGCTTGCCGTTGCTACATTTGTTCTGGCATTCTGCACATCCAGTTTCATTGGCCTGATTGTTGAGAAGATGTCCATGTTCCTTGCTAAGCGTCAAGGCGTTGACTTTGATGAAATTGAGAAGAACAAGGGTGAAGCCGCTTACGCGGATGTCATGTGAGCTTTAGATTACGATTGGCGTGTTAGGAAAGGAAAATTGTCATGGGTATTGCAGTTGTTTCAAAAGGTAGCGGCGGATTTGGCACTCCGCTGGAAATCTCTGTTGAGGGAGCACGAAATAAAATCGTGTCCATGACCGGAACGGGAATTCATCCGGTTGCACAAAAGATCGCCGATATTACCGGCGGTATTGCCGTCGATGGATTCAGAAAGGTCATTCCAGACAAGGAAACCGCCTGCGTTATCGTGAACTGCGGTGGTAGCCTTCGCCTCGGAATGTTCCCGAAGAAGGGGCTCAAAACAATCAATGTCAACCCTGCTGGCCCCAGCGGTCCCTTCGCAGCTTTTGTCAAGCCGGGTATCTATGTTTCCGGTGTGGCGGTAAGAAACATCGAATCGAAGCAAGAATAAGGAGTGTGTGATATGAAAGGAATTGAGAAGATCGCGGTTGCTATTTCCTCTGGCATCGGTAAATTCGTAATGATCATCTTTGAATCTGCCAAAAAATCTGTTAAGATTGTTTTGACAAACATTATTCCGTTCATGGTTCTGATCGCTACGATTTCTACATTTATCCTCCAGACCGGAGTCGGCGACTTGATTGCTAATGGCCTGTCTACTCTCGCAAATTCGGCTATTGGTCTGCTGATTCTGTCTCTTATTGTCAGTTTTCCGCTGATTTCCCCTATTATTGGGCCAGGTGCCGTGATCTCCTCCGTTATTGGCACACTGGTCGGTGGACTTATTGGCGCTGGTTCTGTGCCCCTGTCTCTGGCACTTCCTGCGGTCTTTGCCATCCACCAGCCCTGCGGTTCTGACTTCGTCCCGGTCGGCATGTCCCTCACGGAGGCTGAGCCTGAGACTATCGAAATCGGTGTTCCTGCCGTTCTTTACAGTAAGTTCTTTATTGCTCCGATTGAAGTTGGACTTGCTATTATCGTTGGTATGCTTCTTTTCTAAGGGATAAGAGGTATAGCTATGCAAGTCATTTCTGAAAGCAAAATTACAGGCATGGGGCCCGGTGCGTTAGATTTCGTTGAGGACAAGATTTTGATTCTTTTCAGCGATCAGGTGGGCAATGGCATTGAGGAATACAGCGTGCAAATTACTATGCCGCAGCCTATTAGAGATATAGTGCCGGGGGATACCATGCGCTTTGGAAAAAGCGAATACAAGGTGACTGCGATTGGTAGCAAGGCAATGGAAACTTTTCGCCTTTTGGGGCATTGCACGATTCACTTTGACGGACGCCCTGTGCCTGTTCTGCCCGGAGTAATCCATGTAGAGGAGAAAGTATTGCCGGAAGTCGTGGTAGGGGAATCTGTTTGTTTCTATTGCTGAAAGAGGATGCATTATGGGATCGCAAGAGCTGTTCATTGTTGCCGCCGCATTTATATTTATGATTTTCCTTAACCGAATGCTGGCTGTACCGCAGCAGATACGCCTGAATAAGGAACTGATTCGATTGAAAAAGAGAGGACCAGTTAGTAGTGTTGCTGTGGAAAAATCCATCACTGGTACTCGCATTGCGGTTTTAATTGCTGACAAAGATGGTAGGATACTTGAAGCCTATCATGTCCAGGGCCGAAGCATTGCAAGCGGCTATAAATTGGACAAGCATTTTCCGTATAGTGATTGCTATGAGGCAAAACGTGCTCTTGAGGGAAAGAAAAAGGCAACAACACAGGAACGTGCATACCTTACAGCGGCAAACTATTTGGTAGACGGCCTTTCCAAAGACAGTGCTTGTTCCCCGGAATAGCAAAAAAAATAAAGGGGGAATAGATTGATCTATTCCCCCCTTTGTTTTATCCTCTGCGGACAGATGTAAGTGCGAACTTATTATACTTTGAGACAGCATAGCTAATTGTATATTCAAAGGTTCGCCCGTCTGCCAAGCGTGAAAAACGCTCCATTAAAATGAGCGGCTCATCGTGAGCAATTTTCAGTAAATCTGCAATTTCCGGTTCAGGCAGTGTAGCTTCGATTTTAACATCGCTTGAGCCAATCGTCAGACGCTTAACCTGTTCAATGTATTGATAAATCGAATGTTGAGCATCCCTTTTACGAATATTTGATACAGCAAAATCGGCAAAATAGGAGTAATCCAGCATAACGGGAGTATCAACGTGATTGCGGCGGCGAACAAAGAAATGCATGGGACTTCCTACTGCACATTGCATTTTCAGGGCAATATAATCGTTTGCCGGAACCGTTGTTTGCTCTATAATTTCTGTAGAAGCTACAACACCCAGTTCCTGTGCGGTTTCTGTAAAACTGCTGATTCGATTCAAATTTGTGCAATGATTCGTATTGGCAATGAACGCACCTTGACGCTGCACTTTATATATATATCCAGCGAGCACCAAATCATCAATCGCATGTTGGATTGTTGGCCTTGAAAAATTCAGGTGATCCATTAGTTCTCGCTCTGAAGGAAGCTTCGTGCCGGGAGGCGATGAAAGAATAATATCCATAATATAGTCTCTCGCCTGTTGGTTCTTTTTGTTTTCAGCTCCGTTTGCCATAGCACACCTCCCGCTTGGTTTTGAAGACAGTCATTCGGCATTGCCGTATGAGATAAATATATAAAAATATATCACATTAGTTCTGTGAAAACAACAGAAAGGGATGATTCATTTGGTAAGAATCGAAAATCATGCTTTCCATGCGGAAATTGCTCTACATGGTGCGGAACTGAAAAAACTGCGGAGCAAAAAAACAGGAATAGACTATTTGTGGGATGGAAATGGAAGCTGGAAACGTAGCGCACCGGTTCTCTTCCCAAATATCGGCGGACTTGCGGATGAAAAATTTGTGTTTCAGGGAAAGGAGTATCCTGCACCGGCTCATGGCTTTGCAAGAGATATGGACTTTGCTCTAAAAGAAAAAACGGATAGCAAAGCGGTTTTTGCACTGCATAGCAATAGCCAGACTGCCACTTATTTCCCGTTTGAGTTTGAACTGGATATTACATATGCTCTGGATGAAGACGGCTTAAATGTTATTTGGCAGGTAATAAACTGTGGGGATAATGAAATGTACTTTTCTATTGGAGCACACCCGGGGTTTAAGCTTTTGCCAGACAGCAGCCTGTGTGATTATGCACTCTACTTCGATAAAAACATTCGTATTGAAACGCGACGTGTAATTGGACGCTATTTGACAGAGGAGAAGGAAGTCCTGGTCGATCAATGCAATGTACTCCCCTTGTCTGCGGAACTAATGGAAAAAGATGCTATTATCCTTGAGGATACCGGCATTCAAAGAATAACGCTACGCAATCAAAAGCGAGGATATGGGCTTTGGATTGAATTTCCCGATTTTCCTGTTGTTGCAGTGTGGACTGATCCTCATATGGTCAAACAGGCACAGTTTATATGTCTGGAACCATGGTGCGGAATTAACGCCTTGTGTGGGGAAACGAAAGAAGACATCTCCCGAAAAGCAAGAGTTACCAGACTTGATAAGAGCGGGATATTCCAGAAGGCCTATAAAATTGGAGTGGAAGAATAAATCGCTGCATAATTTTACCCTCCAATAGTATTGCATTAAATTCTGATGAAGTGGAGAGAACGTTATGAACTATGCGGGTACTGTATCAGCCCAGGGAATTGCAGTTGGCCGGGTGTTTTTATATAGTCCGTATATACCGACTATCGACCATGTGAAGATTTCTGACTCTGATATTACAAAGGAAATAGATCGATACCACAAGGCACATGAGAGAGCTAAGGATGAATTGAACGCTCTACTGAGTAAAATGCTTGAACGTGATCAAAATCAAGCTAAAATATTCCAGGCGCATATGGATATTTTAGACGATGTTGTTATGGTCGATGAAATCACGGGGGTGATTGAGGGAAACTGCTGGAATGCAAATCAGGCTGTTGATTTCGTATATACTCAATATGCGGATATTTTGAAAGCATCTCCTAATCAACTGATTTCCGAACGCTCTGCTGACATGCTGGATGTTCGGCATCGATTGTTACGTTGTTTGGAGAACAAGCCCGAAAATGAATTGGCCACCTTGAAAGAACCTGTCATATTGGTTACACAAGATTTATTGCCTTCCGATACTGCTGTGTTAGATCCTAAAATGGTACAGGCTATTATCACAGAGTATGGTGGTGCAACATCCCATAGCGCTATTATTGCAAGAAGCTATGGGATCCCTGCATTAGCTGGAATTCAAAATGTGTGCAATCTTTTGGAGAACGGGGACATGGTGGTCGTGGATGCCTCGGAGGGGCAGCTCATTACAAATCCAAATCCTGAAGAAGTAAGTCAATATGAACAGAAGCGGTTAGCCTTCTTACAGCAGCGTAAGGATGAACAGGAGTATTCGACAGTTAAGGCATGCACAGTGACTGGAGAGCGCGTTCAGGTTCTTGCAAATATTGGAACAGGCAGTGAAAAGGAACTTTCCTGTGCTGGAGTGGTTGATGGCGTGGGACTGTTCCGCACAGAGTTCTTGTATATGGGGAGAAGTGAACTTCCCAGTGAAGAAGAACAGTATCAGCACTATCGTAAAGTTTTTGAGGCATTTTCGCCCAATCCAGTGACGCTGCGTACACTGGACATTGGCGGAGATAAAAAGGCTGACTGTTTGGAACTGCCAGCAGAGGAGAACTCGTTCCTTGGTAATCGAGCACTTCGACTCTGCTTTGATCGGGAAGATGTGTTCCTGACGCAGCTTCGAGCAGTTCTACGGGCATCCATCCATGGAAAAGTAAAACTTATGTTCCCGATGGTCAGCAGTATTGAGGACATTCACAGGGCTAAAGCGGCTCTGGAAAAGGCTAAGTCCCAACTGGTCGAAAGGGGAATGGATTGGAATCATGATATGGAAGTAGGCGTCATGATTGAAATTCCGGCCCTTGCGTTGATGGCTGACATGGTGGCAAAAGAGGTGGACTTTGCCAGTATTGGAACGAACGATTTGGTTCAGTACACGCTTGCTGTAGATCGTGTGAATCCGGCTGTTTCACAATACTACCGGCCTTTCCATCCTGCAATTATGCGGCTGCTCAATTATATCATCCAAGAGTTTCGTATGGCAGGAAAGGGGATTTCTGTCTGTGGTGAGATGGGCGGTGACCCTGTAGCTGCGACAGCGCTTCTTGGAATGGGTATTCGGACCCTATCAGCCGGAGCAGCTTCTGTGCCAGCGATTAAAAAGTTGGTTTGTACCCTCGATATTCAAAAAGCCCAAAAATGTGTGAAAGATATTTGTATGGCACCGACGGCTGATGAGGTTCAAAACCGCTTGAAGGAGATTATGCCCCAATAATACATACTTAAAAGGAGAGAATGAGATATGTATAAGAAGGATACTATTATCAGAAATGAAACAGGTTTACACGCCCGTCCTGCATCAGATTTCATCAAATGCGCCGGACAATTTAAGTCTAAATTGACGATCCATCGCGTAGGGGGAACCCCCAATAAGATGGACAATGCTAAGTCCATGGTAACTTTGCTGACGTCAGCTTTTGCGTGTGGTGACCGCGTAGAAATCTGTGGTGAAGGCGAAGATGAGGTTGAGGCTGTTGAGGCTTTGATCACTTTGATTGACAATATCAGTGAGTAAGGCGCAATAGTACATATTTCGACATTAACACATCTCCATCACTACTTGTTGGTAGATAACAACTATCACAAGACTAAGGGCAAGTGGGAGCGTATATGACCGTCTTGGTTGTGCGCTTCCATTTGCTTTTTTATTAGAATGACAACTGTTTACTATCTCTCATTCCAGAAAAAGACAGAGGATATGGGCCAGCAGGATACGCCTCTTATATGAACCAAAATACACCTCTTGTATGAAAGGGGAGTTGGCGAATTGCGTTTATTATGGACTACTACTGACCAATCAAACATGAATTTCAATGTTTTGTATTAGGTCAGTGCGGATTTCAAAGTGTATCGCAATTCACCTGGAATAAACAGGGATTAAAGCACCCTCGATGTCGTGGCCCGCCTCCATTCGATTTGTCCAAAACAAATCGAATGGAGGTCAATATGAAAACGATCAATCTGCGGGAGCAGTATCCCGATTTTTATAGTACCGATACCTATGTTGAGGTTCCCGATGAAGTAGCCGCGTTCATGCAGGAATATGAGCGCAAAGAAGCAGCCTACCGGCGGCGTACATATTACCACAAAGCGTACTATTCCTTGGACCGCGGGGATGGGATCGAGTATGACGCCCTGTTCCTCTCCGTTACACCCTGGGAGGTCTATGAGCGAAAGTTGACGCTGGAGGAGCTTCATGCGGCAATTACCACCCTGCCGGATAAACAGGCCAAACGGCTCAATGCCTATTACTTCCTGGGCATGAGCAAGGCGGAGATCGCCAGAGCCGAAGGAGTCAACAAAAGCCAGGTGAGCCGCTCTATTAACCGGGCACTGGAATCTCTTAAAAAATATCTGAAAAATTTGCGGTAACAGGGGGGCAACTTTCATTGCCTTTTTCTCACGGTTATTAGGAGGTGATGATATGCGCGAGATCCTTTACAAACAGAGACAGACCCACGCAGAAGATGGACAGTACCTGCATCTATCCTATTTTATTCTGATGAATAAAGGAACGGACGGCAGGAACCGATACGGCATCAAAGTACGGTCGAATGGTGATGATGCAGTTGCCCTTGATTTGTCGGAGCGGTCCGAGCGTGTTTTTGATCTGCTGGACAAGCTGGCCAGAAATACCGTTACGCCAACTGGGCTGCCGGATGTTTTAGCGGACTGGAAGGAGTGACCGCATGGACGCAGAACAGCTCTTGCGAAGGTTAGGAGTCACCGGCAAGCTGAAAGGCTTTTATCAGGCAGTCTATATGATTGAGCAGGTAAAGGACAATCCTGCCGCTGCCGCACTCATCACGAAACGGCTCTACCCGGAGACTTCAAAGCATTTTGACGCTTCACCCAGTACCGTGGAACGAAACCTGCGAACCGTCATTCGAGCCTGCTGGAATTGGCCCGATCACACGCTTTTGGAGGAAGTTGCGGGAATCCATCTATACCGTCAGCCGACCAACCGCGAATTTTTGGATATGACCGCCGCGTATCTGCGGCGGCAGGGTCAAAGCTGATTTCCGCAAAAAGGAGCCGACCCGGACAGATTATCTTCTGTCTGGGCCGGTTCCCCGAAAATAGGTCTCAAATTGAGACACATTTCGACACCGTCGCCCATCGGCACAGGTGCGTTCATTGAGACGCATCTGTGCGGGCTGGCGACAGCCTGGATGTCTGCTGTGGAACAATCAGCAAGGATATGTACCTTGAAAAGTGAACGACCGTCCAAATCGGATATGATTTCCGGGGAAGTATCGCATTTGCGTACCAAGGGAAGCAAAACGCCGCTGAATATTGAGCAGGGGCAGGAACGGATTTGGGGAGAACGGCATTTTACCATCAAGGCCATGTCTGCATGAGGACATGGCCTTGCGTGCATTCAATGGTGTTCAAAAATAAATGAACACATATTTATTTCACTCTTGCCATATCATCGAATAAGCAGGAGGTATCTGTTATGGCAGAAAAACCCGCATCAAAAACCACGAATAATCTGTTGCAGTCGAAAGAAGTAAGGGTAACGATCCATTACCAAGAAAATGGGCCAAGTTTGGAATCTTGCATGATTTCAATACTCAGCACTCATATGTCCAAAAATGCAAATTTTTGACGTTTCTCTGCATATTTGCTATAATATAATTGCAGATATTGTTTCGCAAATATGAGGGTTTCGGCAGAAAGGAGTACACATGACCTTTGTGCGGAACAAGAAAGAGAAAACCGAAATATCTATTGTTGAATGGTACATAGCTATTTATGTCAGGCTCAGCAAAGAAGATGGGGACAAATTAGAAAGCGACAGTATTCAAAATCAGAAAGGCATCATTGAGCAACACATCAAATATCTGCAAGGGCAAGGGGAAATCATTGCTTCCGTTGAAATATACTCTGATGACGGCTATTCCGGCGGTAATTTTGAGCGCCCAAATTACAAGAGAATGATTGCAGATATTGAAGCTGGAAAAATCAACTGCGTCATATTCAAGGATAATTCGAGACTGGGCAGAAACTACCCGGAACTTGGCCGTCTTATGGAAGAATATTTCCCACAGAAAGGTGTCCGTGTTATTTCTGTCCTGAACCACATTGACAGTCTGAAAGACCCCCAAGGATATTGCAGTGCTATCGTTTCGTTCTCCAACATTATGAACGATGACTACATCCGACAGCTTTCCCTGAAAATCAAATGCACCTTTGCCATGAAACGTGAACGAGGCGAGTTCCTCGGCAACTACGCACCGTATGGCTATATGAAAAGCCCGGAGGACAAGCATAAACTTATCATTGATCCCGAAGCGGCTGAAATTGTCCGTATGATTTTCAACTGGTACGCCGATGGTATGTCTGCAAGCGGTATCGTCAAGCAACTCAATGCTTTGCAAATTATCCCGCCGTCGGTCTACAAAACCCAAAATGGCTGTAAGGGATTTGTGAAACACTCCAGCGGCGGCGTAAAGAAAAACGTATGGGCGTTGACATCGGTAAACTCCATTCTCAAGGACGAAGTTTATATTGGAAATTTAGTACAAGGGAAATTCAAAAGCGCATCGTATCGGACTAAAAAAATGGTTCCAACGGATGAAAGTGAGTGGACGGTGATTGAGGGAACCCACGAACCTATTATCTCAGATGAAGTTTTCGCTATTGTGCATGACCGTTTTGCCAGACACACCAGAGTATCCCCAAAACGGCAGACCAGTTATCTGCTTTCTGGATTTGTCAAATGCGCTCATTGTGGGGGCCGAATGAATCGAGTAACATCAAAAGGATTCCCGAGATTTCGTTGTCAAACCCGTACTTTGGCCCCAGGTAAATGCCAATGTCCGTCTGTAAAAGAATCCCTGCTGGAAGATGTGTTACTGAGAGCTATCCGACAGCAAATCCAAGAGTTGGTCGATGCTAAAGCTGTTATTGACGCAGCGCGCAAAGAGCAGCCTTCTGGATACTCGCAAAATGAATACCTACTATCTCTTAATCGTGCTGAACGGGAAAAAAAGCGTTTAGCCGAAGCAAAGTTCCGCCTGTATGACAACTTTGAAAAAGGCATCATTGACCAAGGGGAATATGTCCAATTCAAAGCAAGGTATACAGCAGAAATAGCGGAGCAAGAGAAACAAATTGCAAAATTGCAAAATGACATGGCGGAGATCAAAGAAGCCCGCAGGCAAGATGACGAGTTCATTGCGTTCTTCAAAGAATTTGGCAATATTTCCTCTATTGACCGTGATGTGTTGAATCGCCTGTTAGACCATATTGAAGTGACAGATGCTACGCAGATTGATGTTTACTTCAAATTTTCCGCAGAACGCCAAAAAATCCTCGATTTCGCCAAGAACATCGAGGATGAAATGCAAATTGACAGAAGTGTGTGCTAATCGACAACATACCTCAAGGAATGGAGTATATTAGCACACAAAGCTACACAGCAGCTAAAGACATTACAAAGAAAATGTGTGCTAATATACTCCATTCATATGAATGGGGCTACACCGCCGGGCCGCCCATGGCGGTGGCGCCGCTGCCCAATGTCCGGGCGGTGCTGGATTACGCCGTCACGGAGATCCCGCCGGATAAAATTCTGCTGGGCGTCCCCAATTACGGCTATGACTGGCCGCTGCCTTTCGTTCAAGGCGTCACCCGGGCCCAGTCCATTTCCAACCAGCGGGCCATTGAGCTGGCCATTCAATACGACATCGCCATCCAGTACGACGAGACCGCCCAATCGCCTTACTTCCACTATACCGATACCGCCGGGACCGTTCACGAAGTCTGGTTTGAGGACGCCCGGAGCCTTTCCGCCAAGCTGCGCCTCATCGCGGAGTACGGCTTTCTGGGCGCCGGCGTGTGGAATCTGATGCGCCCCTTCTCCCAGCTGTGGCTGGCGGCGGACGCCCTGTACGACATCCGGTAAAAAAAGCAGCCTGCCACAAGGCAGGCTGCTTTTTTCATGCCGCTTCGGCCCGCAGCCGCAGCTGCCGGCACAGGGGAATGATGACACCGCCGCAGGCGTTGCCCACGGACATGACCAGCAGATACCCCACCGTCCGCAGGCTCCACACATTGGCCACGGAGAAGTAGAACATATTGGCCACGCAGTGCTCAAAGCCGCACAGGATGAACACGGTGACCCCCAGGAAGATGCCGATGTACTTGCCCGCCTGGTGGGGATTGTTCTTGAATCCATCCACGGCGATGAACATCAAAATATTGCAAAAGACCGACAGGATGAAAAGGGACACCAGGCTGTCCTCCAGCTTTACCTGACACATAGCCGCCGCCTTTTCGGCAATGCCGGCGATGCGGGTGGCCCGGACGGCGTAGCCCACGGCGGCGGTGCCCGCCAGATTTCCCAGCCACACGGACAGCACGAACCCCGTGTAGGATAAGGGCTGCTCAAACACATACCCCACCTTTCCGGTGAACAGGTTGAACCCAAAGGTGCAGATGGCGAACAGGCCCAGGCAGAAGAACACCGCTCCCACCACTTTGTTTTCGCAGGACAAAAACACCACGCCGCCGATGCCAATGCACACGCCGCCCAGCACGGAATTCAAAAATGATGCCGCTTTCTTTTTCATAGAGGCGCCTCCCAGGTTGTAGTACCTTTCCATGATACCATTCCTCTTCCCGCCCTGTAAATCTCCCGTTCCGAAAATTTTCATGGGTTTTCGCGGCGGCCGTTGTATGATATTATAGAAGGGAAATAAGGAGGACATCCCGATGATACGGAAATTTTACCGCGCTCTGTCCGTTGCCCTGGCCTGTGCCGCGCTTTTGGGCACATGGCTTTTGTACAAGGGGGACTTCTGGTCTTTGAAAACGGAGGAACAGAAGGTCCACGCCATTGCGGAATACGCCTCCGCCGACCCGGAGGACACCCACACCTTGCGGGCCGTGCTCCACCCCGTGGTCCTCCACGACAAAACCTTCGGCAGCCGCCGCATCCTCACCTTCACCGACAGCGAGATTCCCAATCTTTTGGGCAGCATACAGTTCCGGCGGGGCATTCTGGGCGGCTGGCAGCCTTTGAAGGCCTCCTACTGCGCCGGACCGGCCATTCAGTCCACCCGCATCCAGGACACAGACCTCCGGGTGGTCTACGCCGCCCACTGTCCCCCGGAGATTGCCCACTACAAGGTCCAGGCCAACCTGGAAAACGACGCCACCCTCATGGCGGAGGGGGATGTGACTGCCCCCGATTTCTTCCATGTCTACGAAACAGACCGGGACTACTTCCCGGACATCCACCTGTATGACGCCAGGGGAGAAGAACTGGCCCGGCAGGACTATCTTGCCGCCGACGACTCTGTCCCCTCCCCCGGCATCGGCTCGGCGGAAATAAATCTGGTGTACATTCTCTGCGCCGGCCTGTTGGCCCTGGGCTGGGTCACGGCGAAGTTTTTCTGGACCTGTGACCGGCCGGAGTGACGTGTTCAAAAAAAGGGAGACCGCCTCCAAGGCGGTCTTCCTTTTTACAGTCCGTTGACGATCCGCTCCGGCCGCTGGCCGTCCATGACGCGCTTTAAATTCTCAAACAGCATCCGGTACACGTTCCGGTAGGCCGACTGGGCGATGCCGCCCTGGTGGGGACACAGCACAATCCGGTCCGGGAACTCCCGGGCCAGCGCCACCAGGGGGTGGTCCGCCTCCACCGGCTCGGGGTCGTAGGCGTCCAGCGCCGCCCCGGCCAGCCGCCCGGACCGGATGGCCGCCGCCAGGGCCTCGTCATCAATGACGGCGCCCCGGGCGGTGTTCACCAAAAAGGCCCCCGGCTTCACATGGTCGAAAAACGCCCCGTCCAACAGGTGGCGGCTCTGCGCCGTGGCAGGCAGGTGAAGGCTGATGAAGTCGCAGGTCTCCGCCAGCTCATACAGGGGCAGATACTCCACACCATAAGCCCGCTCCGTCTCCGGTGCCTTCCGGTGCCGTGCGTAGTAATACACCTGGCTGCCGTAAGGCCGCAGCCGCTCCGCCGTAGCCTGGGCGATGGCGCCGAAGCCGATGAGCCCCACCTTCGCCGCCGCCAGGTCCAGCGGCGCATGGCAGTCCAGCTCCCGCTGGGCCTCCAGCTGCCGGCCGGACAGCACCATCCGGTGGCCCCACAGCGTCCGGTGGAGCAGCATGCTCATTAGCATGATGGACAGCTCCGCCACCGCCGCGGCGTTGCACCCGGCGTTGTTGCACACATAAATGCCTCGTTTCCGGGCAGCCTCCAGGTCAATGCGGTCCACGCCCACGCCCTCGCACTGCACCATTTTCAGCTTGGGCATCCGGCTGAGGAGGCCCTCGTCCACCCATGTTACCGGCGTCACCACCAAAACCTCCGCGTCGCCGCCGGCGGCCAGCCATTGCTCCGCCGTGCCGCTGCGGTCGCAGAACACCAGCTCCGCCGCCTGCCGGACCGGATTGTTGGCGCTGAAAGCGTCATACCGCTCCCTTGGCGCCAATACCAGTACTTTCATGCTCACGCCTTCTCCTCCGTGTTTTCTCCATCGCCGGAGGCCGCAGGCGCCTCCAGACCCCTTGCCATCCGGACATCCTCCGCTGTGATCTCCATGAGGGCCTCCCGGCTCACCTGCTCCAGCTCTGCCAGACGGTTGGATTGGTGGACCAGGATCTGCTCGAACAGATTCCGCACGCCCCGGGCATTGCCGAAGGAAACGCCGTTGGTGTTCTCCTGGCGAATAAAGTCCCGCACCTGCTCCTCCGCCTGGTCCGCCAGGGTGTAGCAGCCCTTTTTGCACTGCATTTTAAAAATGTCCATCATCTCGTCCACAGAGTAGTCGTCAAAGTGCAAAAAACGGTTGAACCGGGATTCCAGTCCCGGATTGGAGTGGATGAAGTCATCCATAAGCCCGTCATATCCCGCGGCGATGACCACTAGGTCGTCCCGGTGGTCCTCCATGGCTTTTAAAATGGTGTCGATGGCCTCCTGGCCGAAGTCGTTTTCCGCTCTGCCGTTCAAGGCGTAGGCCTCGTCGATGAACAGCACGCCGCCCAGGGCTTTTTCGATGACCTTGGCGGTCTTGAGGGCCGTCTGGCCTACGTAGCCCGCCACCAGGCCGCTGCGGTCCACCTCCACCAGCTGCCCCTTGGACAAAATGCCCAGGGCGTGGTAGATGCGGGCCATGAGCCGGGCCACGGTGGTCTTGCCGGTGCCGGGATTCCCGGAAAACACCATGTGCAGGCTCAAGTCGGTTGTCGGCAATCCGTTTTCCCGCCGCATCTGGTGCACCCGCACCATGTTGATGAGGTTGCGCACCTCTTTTTTCACGGCTCCCAGGCCGATGTAGCTGTCCAGCTCCGCCTGCAGGTCCTCTATTTTCTCCGGGGGCAGCGTCTCCGCCTCCGGCGCCTTGGTGCCGTCGTCTCCGGTGGAGGCGGCGGTATTCTTCTCCGGCGCTTTTTCCTCCGGCCGGTCCGTCCGCAAAGGCGGCGTCCCCCAGAAATCCGAGCCCATGCGGTTCAGGTTATTTTCCGTCATGGTGCGGATGACCTCCAGCTGATGGAGGATGACCTGGTCTTTTTTGCTGATATTCTTTGGGTCCATACCCTCACCCCTTCATCAGATCCGTGTGGGCCAGCGCCCGGAACAGGCACGCCGCCATCAGTCCCGTCAGCGCCCCGGTCAAAAGAGACACGCCCAGCAAAATGGGCAGGTAGTAAAGGGGCGCCGTGTTCCCCAGGGACAGCACCGCCGCCGCGATCTGACCGCAGTTGTGGGCCGCCGCGCCGCCGATGGACACGCCGTAGACAGACAGCGCCCTCACCCGGGACAGCAGGATCATCACCCCCATGGCGGCAAAGCCCCCCATGAGGGAGAACAGCAGCGCGTTCATATTGCCGGCGAACACCGCCCCCAGCAGGCATCTGGCCAGCAGGATCATCACCGCCTGGGCCGGCCCCAGGGCGTACAGGGCGAACACCGTCACGATATTGGCAAGCCCCAACTTGATGCCGGGGATGGGAATGGCGAGAGACAGGGGGATCTGGTTCTCCGCCACTGACAGCGCCAGGGCCAGGGTAGTCAGGATTCCGCACAGCGTCAGCTGCTTTGTGGTCAGTTTCAACGTCCCGCCCCCTTATCCGATCACGGCGTCCACGCCGGTATCCACGGTCTCGCCGCCCTCCAGGCGGACGATGACCCGGGCCGGCAGGCATACGATGCTCTGCCCGCTCCGGGAAATATGTCCCGTGTGGACGCAGTCCTGGGTGGGACAGTCGGAGGACTCCACCCACACCTCTGTTTCCGTCAGCCGCAGGCGAAGGGTGTATCCTCCGGCTTGAATGGTCCGCTCCGCCTCTTCCAGCGCCAGCCGCTCCGTTTCCACGCCATCCACGCTGACCACCGCCGTCAACGCGCCGCTTTCGTCCTGTCCGCCCCACACAGTCCAGGCGCAGGCCACCGCCAGCACTGCCACTGTCAGCGCCACCAGGGCGTCCCAGATGCCGGGCCGCAGCTTAGGAGACGTACTCATACTCGTACCCACTCTCCTCCAGCTCCACAAAGCTGTCCCGCAGGCCGCCGGTCACCACCACCCGGCCATCCGCCGTCACCAGCACCAGCTGGAAATCATACCGGCCGCTCCGCCAGAAGTCCAGAGCCTTCTCCTCGCCCATGACAAAGAGGGCAGTGGACAATGCGTCGCACATGGTGCCGTTTCCCGGTTCGCTGTCCGCCACCACGGTAACAGAGGTCAAGCCGCTGTCCGCCGGGTAGCCGGTGGCCGGATCGATGATGTGGTGATAAATCTTCCCATCCTGCTCAAAATACCGTTGGTAGCTTCCGGAGGTAACGGCAAAGGCGTCCATCAAGTTCAAAACACCCACCAGGCCGTCGGCCGCGTCGGCCCGCTTGGGGTCCTGGATGCCCACCCGCCAGGCGGTACCGTCAGGCTTGTCGCCGATCACCAGGATGTTGCCGCCCAGCTCGATCTTTCCTCTGGGCACCTGGCGGCTGCGGAAGATCTCCGCCACCTGGTCGGCGGCGTAGCCCTTGGCGATGCCGCCCAGGTCGATCATGGTGCCTTCGTCTAAGCTGGCATCCCCGCCGGACAGGTGCACATGCTCCATGCCCACATGCGCCAGAAGGCCGTCGATCTCCTCCTGCGCGGGCACCTGGTAGCTGTCGGTGGTGAAGCCCCAGGCAGAGACCAGCGGCGCGATGGTAATGTCAAAGGCTCCGTCCGTGGCCTGGGCGTAGTCTGCGGCAGTCTGGAGCAAGCCGCAGATCTCCGCGCCCACCGGCACCGCTTTTCCGCCGGCTTCGTTCAGCATACTGACCTCGCTGCTCTCGCTGGTGCGGGAGAGCAGCGCATCCAGGCGCCGCACCTCCTCTTCCGCGTCGTACACCGCCCTGGTGGATCTTTCGCCATAGGCGGTGAACACCATGGCCGTATCCATGGCGATGACCTGGATGCTCTCCTGAGCCTCGTCCGGGTCCCTTGTCCCGCAGCCCGCCAGGCCGCTCACCGCCGCCAGCGCCAGAAGCAGCGCCCCGATTCGTTTTGCTCTCATGCCATTCGCTCCCCGGTATTTCGTAATCTTGCTGACCAGTATAGCACGAACCCCCTCACATCTCAACCGAAAATCCGCTTCTTTCCGGGAAGTTTGACCTCTGTCCCTAGGTTTTCCTTGCAAATGTCCGGAAAGTCTGCTATACTATCAAGGAATGTCGGCAGCGTCTTTTTCTGGCGCTGCATCAATTTTGAAAAACCCTTCGGAGGTTGTTATCATATGGCGAAGAATCCAATCAGAAAATCCAAGCCGGTCAAGCGGGACGACCCCATGAACGGCGCCATGAAGTTTTTCCTGGCCGGTCTGGTGGCTGAGCTGTATCTTCTCATTATCCGCCGCTTTTATGTGAACGGGACCGCCGTGCAGATGATCGCCTGGTTCGACTATCTGTTTTATTTCTCCATTGCCGGCCTTGTGATCCTGGCCGCCGGCGCTGTTTTGAGCGCGGTGTGGCGGGCCGACCAGAAGAAGCGGGTCGTGGGCTGGTACGTTGCCGCGGGCGGTGCTTTCCTTGCCGCCGCCTCCTTCTTGATCTGGAAGCTGAACGCCCCCGCGCTGACCTTTCTCACGGTCTTGGTGGCCATGGCCATGCTGCTGGGCATTCTCTGGAGCCTCTATGACCGGGAATGCGCCTATGCCTTGACGATCCTGAGCATCTCTCTGGTGGCCCTGTGGGGCTGCCGCCGGGAGCTTTCCAACCTGTATCTGGGCACCTATGTGAAGGTCGCTGTTGTGGTGTATATCCTGCTGCTGGCCCTGGCCGCTTTCTTGACCCGGAAAGCCAGCCGCAGCGGCGGTATGGTGGGCAAGCTCCAGCTGCTGCCCGCTGATGCCGACACCATGCCCATCTATGTGGCCTGTGCCCTGTCCGCCGCGGCGATGGCCTGTGCCCTTGTCAGCATCTCCGTTGCCTATTATGCCATGTGGGTCCTGGCCATGGTGGTGTTCGCCCTGGCCGTGTATTACACCGTCAAGCAGCTATAATTTCAATATCAAAAGCCTCCGGCTCAGCCGGAGGCTTTCGCAGTCCTATACAGTCCCTACACGGACAATGCCCCTTAAAAGGAGCCCGGAAAGATTTGCCGACGATATTTCGGCGCGAACACGATGATACTTTCACCGCCATTTAGGTCAGTTTACAAGGAACTACACGCAGACCGTGAAACGGGCTGCTGACAACAAACGGCGCTATGCTCCCGGCTGGGTGCATAGCACCTGTTTGTTGCGGGGGTTTCCAAAGGGGGCAGCGCCCCATTTGGCACACGACTTTGCGGAGCAAAGTGTAGTGTGTTATACGCTCTGTCGGCGTTGCCCTGAAAATACCGTTGCCGCCGGGGAGGGCAAGGGCATTTGACGCGGCAGGAAAGCAGGGCTTTGTTTGGGGCTGGTAAGCCGGAAACAAAGGGCTGATTTCAGCAGCAGACAGGGCGTATTATGAAAGCCCCCGTCCCTCGTCCTCCGCCCCCGGCCTATGGGACAAAAAGTCCCAAAGCTCTGGACACCGTGACCAGATGTGTGGCCACACTCCGGGAAAAGTAGCAGGACGGCAGGAAACCGTCAAGGCTGAAATGAATGGGCTGACGCCCGGCCTTGACCGTTCCCCGCCGCCCCGCTGGATGGGTGGACAAGGTGGCCAATCCCTAAAAGTGTTTGGCCGCACTCGTTCATTTTGGGGCCTTTCTTCTCCCAAAATTGAAATGGGCGGGAAAGCCCTAAAATGGCTTTCCCGCCTTGATTACCCATTAGCAAAGACGGGCGAGACTGTCAACGGCGGCGCTGAAAGCGCCGTTCATCTTGACCGTTGACTGGCTCGCCTGGCTTTGCTACTGCCCGTAAGAGATGGAAAAACAAGATGGAAAACAAGGTTAAAAATGGTTGACAAGTCTATCGGATGTGTGTTATACTGTGCGACAGTTTGAGATTGGAAGGAGGCTTACGTGTGTTAATTTGTGTACGCTAATAAGCAATAAAAAGTAGAAGTACCTTTCCACATGATGGTGGGCTTTTTTTGCGTGCGTATGCAAAGGAACACGTAGGTTTGACACGAGCAGTCTTTGAACTGTATCGTGGTGTTTTTTCGTGCTTTGTTGTTATGCAGGCGTCTGCCCTCTCTGTGGGACAACGCCTGCTTTTTATTGCAGAAACAAAGGAACAATGCAATAAAAAAGGAGGTTCGCATTATGACCCAAAACAACAATTCATGGAGAAAAACTTATTTTACACTTCTTGCCGGACAAGCAATATCCTTTATTAGCAGCGGTATTTTGCAAATGGCCATTATCTTTTATTTGGTTGCGAAAACTAATTCTGCAATCATATTGACGGCGGCAACACTGATTGGATTTTTGCCGCAAGCCTGTTTAGGCCCGTTTGCAGGTGCTTTTGTTGACCGGCACAGCCGTAAAAGCGTAATGATTGGTGCGGATTTGATAATTGCCGCCGCTGGCGGTATTCTGGCGCTGGTGGCGTTTTACATGGAATTGCCCGTATGGTCTATTATGGTTGTCCTGTTAATCCGAAGTGCGGGAACTGCTTTTCATTCTCCAGCATTCAGCGCAGCAACACCTATGATTGTGCCAAAAGAGGAACTTACAAAATGCGCTGGTTACACGCAGACCATGCAAGCAGTAAGTGCGATTATCAGTCCAGCTGCCGCAGCGTTTTTATATGCTGTTTGGCCTCTTAATGCAATTATATTGTTAGATATTGTGGGTGCAATCCTTGCCTGTGTGACTGTTGCGATTTCGTCCATACCAACGCCTGAACTATGTCCAGAAACGAAAAGACAACAGTTTTTACAGGATATGAAAGAGGGGTATGTGGTATTAAAGCAAAACAGGGGCCTCTTTGCTCTGCTCTGGATTGGTGTAATTTATATGTTCTTTTATATGCCAATCAGTACGCTTTTTCCTCTCATCTGTATGTCATACTTCAAAGGAACACCGGCCCATGCCTCTGCCGCTGAAATTGCTTTTGCGGTTGGTATGCTGCTTGGCGGAGTCATTCTGAGCATTTGGGGCGGTTTTAAGAAACGGCGGTACACCATCGGTCTTTCCGTTCTCCTGATGGGCGTTAGCAATATGCTCTCCGGGCTTTTGCCGCCAGACGCATTTCTTGTCTTTGTTGTGTGCTGTACTGTTATGGGAATTTCCGCTCCATTTTACGGTGTGCAAAATGCGATTTTTCAAGAAACGGTCAAACCAGAATATCTGGGGAGAGTTTTTTCTCTACTGACAAGCGCCGCTTCCCTCGCCATGCCGTTTGGCCTTGTCATTTCCGGGCCTCTGGCGGAGCGGCTGGGAGTTGAGAAATGGTTTGTCATTTGCGGAATTGGCATTATCATCGTTGCGCTTGCCGTATTTTTACTACCCGGTTTGAGAGAGATTGACAATACGCAATAATCAACTGCACCTTTTTCTATTACTAAACAAAATGCCTGGATGGTGGTTCTGAAAAACCAGAACCGCCGTTCAGGCATTTTTTATCTTCGTCCTCTCTGCGGTTTTGGATTCTTCAGCAAGTCGGATTTTTCCGCAATCTTTTTCAGCCACTTCCGTTCTTCTACTGACAGCTTCCTAAAATTCAGCTTGAGCCGTTTGCAGATAAACGCCAAGTACGCTTGTTCCGTGTCGCTGTCCTGGCTGACGATTTCACCAGCAGTTTCCAGCATTTCTTTTAGCGGGTTATCCTCTGGGACGCTGAAAAAATCGTCCTTGTGTGTTTCCCGCAGAGCAAGGGCAATCCCGTTTATGTCCCGTTGTATCACATAGCGGCAAAACTCGTCCTCATCAATATGGGCGGTGATAAGCTGTCTTAACTGCGTATCACTCATGCCAGGATTATGCTTTTTTATAACAGTTGCGCTCATCGTGTCCACTATGGCGTTTGCACCCTGCGCCTGTTTCAGTGCCGTTCCGTTCACATAGATTTCAAGGTCAGCCATCAGCCGGGGGAAATCCGGGTGCGCCGCCAGCTCACACAGCAGGGTATTGTCTATCCTCCCGCTTTTCAGCAGGTCAATCATTTCATCACTCAAACGCAGGTCTGCAAGATCGGCGTTTGGGTGATTTTTCATTTCAGACAGCCCCAGCAGATAATCAGCGGTCACACCGTAAAACTTCGCCAGCCGGATAAGGGCATAGTGGCTGATGTCCTTGAAGTCTTCCGTTTCGTAACTGCCCAGCGCAGACTTGGAAAGCCCGGTCTGCTCCGCAAGCTGCCCCAGCGTCAAGCCACGCTCCACACGTAGGTCTTTTAATCGCTCTTGTATGGATAAAGACATATTCACCCTCCTTGCTAGCTCAACGAAAGAGAAGCCGTTATGCTATGTACTATGCTCATAGCATAACGGCATAGGCATTTACAGTTTTATTTTACCATTTGCTACATCTTCACGAAATTTATCAACAAGCTTCGCTGTCAGCTTGGATTTACCGTAGTGTTCAAGTACAAAAGTACGATAACTTTTTCCATCTACAAGCACATCACTTTTTCTGGTCAACAACCAATTTCCGTTACCTCCTCCCTGTTCTCTAATATTCCAGTCTTTCCCATATCTTTTATAGATTTCATCTTTTTTACCTTGAACAGACATTGATTCGCTTGGAATATAAACAATTTGCATAATAGCTCCTCCTTTATTTTGTGCAAGAAGACCAGAAACCTGAATTTGTCTTTTATCTTTTTTTGATTATATCACAAATCCGAGAGCGTGGAAATAGGGAGTTTTTCAGGCTGATTTCCTACCTCTTGGATATACGGCACAGGCGGTCAAAAAGGTGTAGACTTGGGATAGTTCATCGATGGACAAGCACCTTGGAAACAGAACACGCCAAAGAAAACGGAGGGACGCATGAGCAAAAGACCCTATCAACACCTGCCGCCGCTGGAACACAGGCCGGACGGCTCCCCCTACCGCATAACCCCGCCCCAGAAGAGACGAGCCAGCGGCCTGATACGCCGGGAGTGCTGCAACTGCGAGGACGGAAACTGCCTTGCGCTGGACGATGGCGACACCTGCGCCTGTCCGCAGATGATTTCGTTCTCCGTCTGCTGCAAGTGGTTCCGCTGGGCGGTCTTGCCGCTGGACAGGACGCTGGAAGCGGAGATTTACCGGGACAGGGACTTGAAACGCTGTGCGGAGTGCGGCGGTGTGTTCGTCCCGAAGTCCAACCGGGGCAAATACTGCCCGGACTGCGCCGCCAGAGTTCACAGGCGGCAGAAAACAGAAAGTGAACGGAAAAGGAGGTCTGCTGTGGACAGTTAAGAGCGGGAAAAGCCTTGATTTGCAAGGCTCCGCAAGCCCTCAACCGGCATTTATCATTCGCCCCGGAAAACGGGCCTCTAACCGTCCACAAAACACGCTATGACAAACACGATTTATATTCACCAGCCGGAAAAGGCGTTCAGTTTCACCCGGCTCCCCAATTTCCTTTTTGAAGCACCCACATTCCAGCCCTTGAGCAACGAAGCGAAGGTGCTGTATGCCTTTGTCCTGCGCCGGGCGGAGTTGTCCCGGAAGAACGGCTGGGCGGACGAGTACGGGCGGGTCTACCTGTACTACCCCATCTGCGAGGTGGTCGCTTTGCTCCGCTGCGGGCGGCAGAAAGCGGTCAACACCCTGCGGGAGTTGCAGTATGCGGGGCTGGTGGAAATCCAGAAACAGGGCTGTGGAAAACCCAACCGCATTTACCCGAAATCCTATGAAGCGGTTCCAAACACCGACTTCAAGAAATCCGGTTATGGTACGCCGGAGGGCTGAAAACCGTACTTGGCGAGTACGAAAATCAATCCTCTTGAAGTACGGAAATCTGACGGTATATAGAAATACAGAGATTAAAACCATCTATTTACATTCATTCCATTCCAATCCTATCAGAGATATTTTCGGCGGGAAAACCCGCCGGAAAGGAATGGAATGGGGAAAGGAGTTCAATGGCACAACACGCAATTTTGCGATTTGAGAAGCACAAGGGCCACCCGGCGGGGCCGCTGGAAGCCCACCATGAACGGAAAAAGGAGCAGTACGCCAGCAACCCGGACATTGACACCAGCCGGAGCAAGTACAATTTCCACATCGTCAAGCCGGATGGCCGCTACTACCATTTCATTCAGAGCCGCATCGAGCAGGCCAGATGCCGCACCCGCAAGGACAGCACTCGGTTTGTGGACACGCTGATTACCGCCAGCCCGGAGTTTTTCAAGGGCAAGTCCCCAAAGGAGATAGCGGCCTACTTCCAGAGGGCGGCGGACTTCCTCATTGACCGGGTGGGCCGGGAGAACATCGTTTCGGCTATGGTACACATGGATGAAAAAACGCCCCATCTGCACTTGGTCTTTGTGCCGCTGACAAAGGACAACCGCCTGTGCGCCAAAGAAATTATCGGCAACCGGGCCAATCTGACGAAGTGGCAGGACGATTTTCACGCCTGTATGGTGGAGCAGTACCCCGACCTGGAGCGTGGGGAAAGCGCCAGCAAGACGGGCCGGAAGCATATCCCCACCCGGCTGTTCAAACAGGCGGTCAACCTCTCCAAACAGGCGAGGGCCATTGAAGCGGTTCTCTCCGGCATTACCCCGCTGAACGCCGGAAAGAAGAAAGAGGAAGCCCTCTCCATGCTGAAAAAGTGGTTTCCGCAGATGGAGAACTTCTCCGGGCAACTGAAAAAATACAAGGTCACAATCAATGACTTGTTAGCGGAAAATGAAAAGCTGGAAGTCAGGGCAAAGGCCAGCGAAAAAGGCAAGATGAATGACACGATGGAACGGGCGAAGTTAAAAAGCGAACTGGACGATATGCGGCGGCTGGTTGACCGTATCCCGCCGGAGATTTTAGCGGAACTGAAACGGCAACAGCGGCAGCATGGAAAGGAAAGGTGATCTTATAAGTAATATCAGATACAAAAAGGAAATCGAAATCGTGACTTTTCAGGGAAAGGAAATCACACTGGAAAATCTCTCCCCGGTGTTCACGCCGGAACAGGAAGCAGCCAAACGCCGGGAACTGGAACAGCAGCTTTATGAGGTGTTCCGCAAGTACGCCGACAAGCGGGAGAGTGAGGAAGCCGGGACATAAGGTTTTCCAAACCCATCATTGATTTGCGGGGCTGCTGGCGGTATAATAGAACTGTCAGCAGCTCCGTTTCTTTTTTAAGAAAAGGAGCGACAATATGAACAATCGGATAGACGCAATCTATGCAAGACAATCGGTAGACAAAAAGGACAGCATTTCCATTGAAAGCCAGATTGAATTTTGCAAATACGAGTTGAAAGGCGGTAACTGCAAGGAATACACAGACAAAGGGTACAGCGGCAAGAACACAGACCGTCCGAAGTTTCAAGAACTGGTGCGGGACATCAAGCGGGGCTTGATTGCAAAGGTCGTGGTTTACAAGCTCGACCGTATCAGCCGTTCCATTCTGGACTTTGCCAACATGATGGAGCTGTTCCAGCAGTACAATGTGGAGTTTGTGTCCTCTACGGAAAAGTTTGATACCTCCACGCCGATGGGACGGGCCATGCTGAATATCTGTATCGTGTTCGCCCAGCTTGAACGGGAAACGATACAGAAGCGGGTAACGGACGCTTACTACTCCCGCAGTCAGCGGGGCTTTAAGATGGGCGGGAAAGCCCCTTACGGCTTCCATACGGAGCCTATCAAGATGGACGGTATCAACACAAAGAAGCTGGTGGTAAACCCGGAGGAAGCGGCCAATATCCGGCTGATGTTTGAGATGTACGCCCAGCCCACAACTTCCTACGGGGACATTACCCGGTACTTTGCCGAACAGGGGATTTTGTTCCATGGCAAAGAGCTGATACGCCCCACGCTGGCGCAGATGTTACGCAATCCTGTCTATGTGCAGGCAGACCTTGATGTGTACGAATTTTTCAAAAGTCAAGGTACAGTCATTGTCAATGACGTTGCCGATTTTACGGGCATGAACGGCTGCTATCTGTATCAAGGGCGAGATGTAAAGGCCAGCAAGAAAAACGACTTAAAAGACCAAATGCTGGTACTGGCTCCCCATGAGGGTATCGTCCCCTCCGACACCTGGCTGACCTGCCGCAAGAAGCTGATGAACAACATGAAAATCCAGTCTGCCCGGAAAGCCACCCACACATGGCTGGCAGGAAAAATCAAGTGCGGGAATTGCGGGTATGCTCTTATGAGTATCTACAATCCCTCCGGCAAACAGTATCTCCGCTGCACGAAACGGCTGGACAATAAAAGCTGTCCTGGCTGTGGGAAAATCATCACTTCGGAACTGGAAGCGGTTGTTTATCAGCAGATGGTAAAGAAGCTGGCAAGCTACAAGACGCTGACAGGAAAAAAGAAAGCGGCAAAGGCAAACCCGAAAATCACCGCCCTGCAAGTGGAACTTGCCCATGTAGACAGCGAGATTGAAAAGCTGGTGGACAGTCTGACGGGGGCAAACAATGTCCTGTTCTCCTATGTGAATGTGAAGATAGCGGAACTGGACGGGCGCAAGCAGGAACTTCTGGCAAGGATAGCGGAGTTGACTGTGGAGGCCATCAGCCCGGAACAGGTCAGCCAGATTTCCGGCTACCTCGATACCTGGGAGAATGTATCTTTTGATGACAAGCGGCGTGTGGTGGATTTGATGATCACCACCATAGCCGCCACAAGCGACAGCTTGAACATCACATGGAAAATCTGACTGGCGGCACCCCTCCCGTCAGATACCTACCCTGTGTAGTCCCTTGTAAACTGTACTTTACTGTGTGATAAGCTTTTTCCGCCATCTTGCATGACAAAACCTCCTGTGTTTTCTTTTGTGGTTGCCAGACCATCATTAGATTAACACAGGAGGTTTTTCTCGCGTATAAAAGTTTTTCTCACCCCCAGTTCAACTGGGGGCTTTTATGATAAGACACTAAGAAAAAGGAAAGCACCTGCAAAAAGCAGGTCCTTTCCTTCCGCCGGATGGCTTCATTCCGGATATTTTCGTTTCCTAACCAGAACCGGAATCCAGCGAAGCATCCGTAAGGCGGAAAAGCCGCCACCGGCTGCGCAGCGAATCCGGTTCGGAAGCGAGGAGAAGCAGAATGAGCGCAGGACGATTTTTTGATGCGGAAGCATAAAAAATCGTCGCAAGCGATATGACGCTTGCGACGAGCTGGAGGTGACACCCGGATTTGAATTGAACCAGTCGTGTAAAATGATGTAAATGGCAATTAGAAAAAGCCTGTATTTTCAATACTTTGCGGGTTTCAGCGTAAAATATTGTAAAACGTTGAAAAAGCTGTAAGGGGTAAAAGATGGGGTAAAAAAGAGAGCCAGATTTCTCCGACTCTCTCAAGTATGCATCCGAAAACGCATACCCCAATTAGTAACTATAGTATACAGCTATATTGAAATTATTGCAAGAAAAACTTGACTAAATTTGGCTTTTTAGGATAGACAATCTGCTCGGCAAATCGGGGTGTAGCACCCTTGCTGCAACCGCTGCATTTACGGAACCCCTATATTCATCTGTAATATTTTCAAAATTTCGGATAAATGCCTTTACTTCCGTCTTTGGAACTCCAAATATCTTCAAGTAGTAACAAATTAGAATCAAATAGTCTCCTATAGTCTTGAAATTCAAATATGGGAGGCCGAATTCCTGCATCAAGCACTTTCGCATAGCTGGTGTTGGGTCAATTTTTCTGAATCTTGTATCAAATACAACGGAATTGTGGGCAACCGCATTTCGGAGATCTTTCAACGTGTAAATATACTTGTAGATCAGTTCTCTGTTCGTATCGACCGATGCATCAGAAAGAGACATTTCTATTGAAATAGATTCTCTCGTATCAAATGTCAAGCAAGACAACAGATAGCCAAAATCCCCCATCGTCATAATTTCAAAAAGCGCCCAGAGCGGGACCCCACTATAACTCATATTATTGTAGAAATGGGTGATTTTGGGATTTCCATCTTTGTACGCCCTTGACAAATATGATTGAATCATTCCTTCCAAGCGAAGTTTCCGCTCCTGTAAATTTTTCTTTGTTTTTACATCAGAGCCAGCAGGAGCGTTATGATATCCGCACACTGCATTTTTGTACATATCTTGAATGCTTTCGGAACCGGCTTTCTTCATAATACATTCAAGCGCAACATTTTTGGCCGCTGTTTCAATAAACATAATTTTTTCATAAAACAACGCCTTTAGCTTGGAATCATATTTAATTGTTGCATATATCTCATCATACGTTGTAAAGGGTATGCGCTGACTGGACAGCCCAAAAAAGCGATATCCTTTATACCCGTGAAAATAGCCAGTGTTTCTCAATTGTCTTTTTTGTTTACTACCAGCTATTTTGATTCCATTATTTCTCAAATGACGCATTAAGCCGTCAACGCTTTTATATCCCAATTAAATGCCCCCAATAGTTTCTTTTATTTGCAATCATTATATTCCTATTGGAGTAGTAAATCAAGAAAACAATGGTCTTATTTAATCATCAAAAGCACTTTCCCACTAATAGCTTCCCAACACAAAAAGTTGCACGTTTTTGTGCAACAAACTCAAAAAAATTTGCCGGGGATGCTACTCCCCGGCTTTTTCGTTGTCCCGCTCCATCCTCTGCTCCACCGCATTGATAATATATTGGTTCATGCTTTCGCCAACGGCGGAGGCAGCGGCCTTTATATCATCTTTCTTTCCTTTTGGCATTGCGATAGATACTCTGTCAAGGTTTGCCGTGTCCCATTTGCGGTTCCCCTCTTTGCGGGCGTCTGTGTATTTCTGCGGAGGCAACTTCACCCCTCCCTTCTTTTATTAAGTGTATCAAATAAGCATACACTTAACAAGTGAATAATTTGTACAAACATTCACTTAATAATTTGTGCAGCATTCCATCTTGTATTCACTTATTAAGTGAACTATAATGCAACCATAGCAAGAGACAAACGAAAACAGTTCAGGAACGACAAAATCAAGGAGGAATACACATGAACGTAAGAGAAGCCGCGAATCTCCTTTCCAATGCGAAGGCGCTTTACATCGCCTGGGACGGTACTTTGATCCAATTCAACCCGCACAGCATCCTTGAAATGGAGGCTTTCGGCGATTACAAGGTACATAAGATTTTCCAGGCTTGCGAGATGAACACTTTTGAACTTGAGCTTGAAATGCAGCCGATTAAGGAATCTATGCACAAGGATTAAAAGCCACGAAAGCAATAGGCCGGGGGCAATAACCCCCGGCTTTCGCCATTCTGTGGCCCTGTGGCGGCTTTTGCGGCGGCGGTGGTGCTTGCTCATTACCACAGCTAAAAACGGCTCACAGACCCGTTAAACGTGAAAAGGGAGCTACCCCGTCGGGCGGCTCCCCTCTCTATTTTATGAGACAGAAATGGCACTCGCAAAACATCCGACAGTGCTTCGGCAGACGGCCAGACAAATTACTTTATGTCTGGACTTTGGCGGTGGGGTGGGCGGCCCCTCCATCTTGCGCCCAGGCTTTCCCTGGGACGTTGACCCGCAAATCACCTCACATCGCTGCGTTTTAGTAAACAAAGCTTGTACCCCGTCTTCTCTCTTCGTTTCTAAGCGGCCCGAATAGTTTTCTTGCAACAACACTACCGTCAAGCTCAATCGTTACATTTGTGTAAATTGGGCGGTCATTCATAGCATTGTTTGTTGCGCCTGAAATAATGGTTTTTCCAATGCTACCAAGCCCGGAGGAAGAAAAGTCAACGGACGCAGTTCCAAAGTCAAGGCCTGATTTTACCATTCCAGTAACAGAGCCAACACTTTGCATCAAACCAGGCAATCCGGCGTCAAGACCTTCTCCGCCGCCCTCCATGACGTAGCGGAACACCTGTTTTGACCATTTGGACGGGCTGTGTTCGTCAAAACCGTCTTTCCCTGTAAACCATCCTTTGATGGTATTCACAACGCCGGAAACCTTATCTTTCAGCCATGCGATCTTATCAGAAATTCCATTCCACAGCCCCGTCAACAGATTTGCTCCAACCTCACGGAATTTATCAGGAAGGTTTTCAAGCCAATCAACAGCCGTATCGATTGCGTTCGGAAGCGTTGTGGTAAAGAACGTTTTCAGGGCGGACACAACATTGGAAATCGTGTCTTTTACGGTGCTCCATGCGGCGTTGATCTTGTTTCGGAAATCCTCGTTGGTCATATACAGAGTGACAAGGGCAGTACCTACCGCAGCAATCAGCGTTGCTACCAAAACACACGGGTTCGCGTTCATAACGGCATTTAACGCAGCCTGCGCAATGGTCTGTCCTTCCGTTGCCTTCTTTACCGCATCAATCACTCCGCTGATAGAAACAGCCGCTTTATAGGCAAGCGTGGCAGTCGTAGCAGCTGCAATGACCGGGGATAATTCCACAAACGTACTTACAAGGCCATTGACGCTTTCAATGACGGAATCAACATTGACGGAATTAACAAACTCTATTGCTCTCGGCAAAACTTCGGATTGCAGGATATTGGAAACAGACTGGAACGCTTCTCCAATTTTGGATTTTACGTTGTCCTGCAACGTGGAAATAAGTCCCTGCGTTGTCTGGCTCGCAGATTCCATACCTCCTGCAAACTGGCCTGTTCCAGTAGTTACGGCTTCCATAGCCGCTTGCAGTTCTTGTACGGAGATTGCTCCGGCGCTCATGCGCTTCTGCGTTTCCTCCATCGTCTCTCCTGCGGCTTGGCTGATTTGGATAAGCGGGTTCCATCCTGCGTCAATCATCTGCTGGACGGTATCGCCGGACAGCTTTCCAGCGGCTGTTGCTTTACCAAACGTAGCTCGCATAATCCACGTTCGTACCGACTGTAACAGATAGTTCGCTTTCGTCAACAACATGTGTAATGCTGTTCCGAAGTCTGCCAGTATCAACAGAGCCATTATTTGTCAAATTGGTTTTGGCATATCCCTCCGCTGTCAGACCGCACTTTTCTAGCGCGATGACAGATGCTCTATGAACAGCTTCAAGGATCTCTCCTGTATTGTCTACAAGTTTGATTTCCGTACCATCGCCACCTTTCAATAACAGCCGTGAATAACAAGCACAGTTTACTTCCGCCGCTCATAAATCCGGCCAACCTCAACAAGCACCGCTCCGAAGAAGCAGCCAACAGCGAAAACCGCAGCACCGACAAGCATAAGCATCATTTAATCTACCCCCTTAAAAATTCTTCACGGTATCCTGGGAAAGTTCTTCCCACCATCGGCCCATAGCAATAACCTGTTCCGGCGAATTTCTCCGGCCCACGTGGGACTGTCCGCTGCAATAATCTGAAAGCTTGGAAAGCCCATCCCAAGCCCGCATAACGCTGCCCAGGCCATCAGCGCAAGTCAATGCAATCTCGTTAAATGCGGCACGGCTCTTGCGGTCGTCCGTGTCCTCCGCTGCGGCTTTGGCATATCTGGCAATCAGCCTCGTCATTGTGCTGTTCGAGTCAAATTTCTCAACCAATTTGTAATAGTCATCCGGCCCCATAATGCCGCTCTCCATCAGCTTGATGGCATTCTGATCGATTGCATCAGGGTCAACAAGGGAGGCGGCGCGAACCTCTTTCTCAAGCCCCCGGCGCAGTTCTGCGCGCTTTTCGTTGAACGCAGCCCATGCAGCATTGCCTTTGGTTTCAAAGTCCGTCTGCGCTTCAATAAACGCGATTTTTGCCTTTGCCGTATTCAGCTCTCGCTCTGCCTGGATTTCTCCGGAGTGCCAACGTCCGGCCTCTTCAAAACGGTTCTTTGCTTCCTGGAACGTTTCCCAGGATTTGGCGTATTCATCCCGTGCGGCCTTGAAAGCCTCATCAAGCCGCTGTGCGAAACTGCTATTGACTGGATTTGTGGTCGCAACGTAGAAGCCGATGATTCCGAAAAGGAAAAAACGCTCGGAGATATTGCGCGTGAAATTATGTATATGGACAATATGACTGGAGTTTTCTTCAGCTCAGTAACCAGGACAGAACGGAAGTGCATTTCTTTCAAGGGTGAATACCCAGAATACGAGGATTTCGATGTGGAATATCCAGCTATTGTTTTCTCATCTGGCAATATGTGTTCTTTCATAAAAGATTGGCAAAAAATAAAAATGCTCCAAAATTCATATACAATAGATGAAGAATTGTATCAACTTTGGGTCGATAAGCACATTTCAGATTTGGACAAACTCCAAGCGATAGAACCACCGCCAGATTTTGAACATAAATAGCAGGTATGTCCTGCGTGGCGGAAGGAGGTTATTATGCCACGCAAGAGCACAACGAGCAAAGGTGCCAGCGGTACCGGCTCGATTCGAAAAATTACGACCACCAGAAACGGTAAGCAGTACACATATTGGCAAGCCCGGTACACCGTTGGATATGATCCTGGTACAGGGAAGCAAATCCAGCGTTCCATTTCGGGGAAAACGCAGAAGGAAGTTGCCGAAAAGTTAAAAGCCACTACCACAGCGATTGATTGCGGTTCCTATATTGAGCCGAACAAGCAAACCCTTGGACAATGGCTGGACACTTGGATGGATACTTACCTGCTGAATATCAAGCCTCGCACCCTTGATATCTACAAGTCCGACATCCGGCTGCATATCAAACCTCTTTTGGGTGCCGTACGTCTGGACGCTTTGGATGCTCCAACCATTCAAGCAGCCTATATCAAGCTTCTGAGGCCCTCCAAAGAGCACCCCAAGGGTCTTTCCCCTAAGACGATCAAAAACGTCCACGGTGTCCTTCACAAGGCTTTGCAGCAGGCTGTCCTGATTGGGTATATCCGTTTTAACCCATCCGATGCCTGCATTCTGCCGCGTATCGAGAAGGCAAAAATCACGCCCTTTGATGACGAACAGATCACTGCCTTTTTGAAAGAGGCACAGGGGAACCGCTTTGAGACACTTCTTGTTGTCACTTTGTTCACTGGTGTCCGTGAAGGCGAGATACTTGGGCTTACGTGGGACTGCGTTGACTTTGATCGCAGCATCATCACTATCGACAAACAGATGCAGCTCCACCAAGAAAAAGGCTGCAAGGCCTACCATCTGGTCCCCACTAAGAACGACAAGGCTCGCTCCATCGTTGCCGCTCCGACTGTTATGACGCTTCTGAAACGCCATCGTATGATTCAGGCGCAGCAAAAGTTAATGGCTGGTTCTGCATGGGGGAATACCGACAATCTGGTATTTACTGACCCGTTAGGCTTTCCATTGACCAAGCCGACAGTCTATCGAGAGTTCAAGAAGCTTGCTGCTGCCATTGGCCGCCCCGATGCCAGGTTCCATGATCTGCGACATTCTTACGCCGTTGCCTCCATTCGTTCCGGTGATGATATCAAAACCGTACAGGGCAATCTGGGCCATGCTACTGCATCTTTCACGCTAGACGTTTACGGTCATGTCACGATGCAGATGAAGCAGGCCAGCGCAGCCCGCATGGAGGAATATATCAAAAGCGTCTCTGGTGGTTAACTCGCACGTTTTCATATCCCCGCAGCGGTTGCCGCGCAGTGCTTCAAGAAGCTGGTAAGGCTAAAAATAAGGCTAAAAACGTGTTTCAGGGTAAAGAAAATCCCTAGAACCGTTGCGGCTCTAGGGATTCATTTGGAGGTGACACCCGGATTTGAACCGGGGAATCAGGGTTTTGCAGACCCTTGCCTTACCACTTGGCTATGTCACCATCGGGGACATTTATATTATATGCGGCTTTTGCGAAAAAGTCCACACTTATTTTAGATTTTTGATGCCCACACTTTCGTGTGGGCATCATCTGGAGCGGGCAACGAGGCTCGAACTCGCTACCTCCACCTTGGCAAGGTGGCGCTCTACCAGATGAGCTATGCCCGCATGTGGTGCCCAGAGCCGGAATCGAACCAGCGACACGTGGATTTTCAGTCCACTGCTCTACCAACTGAGCTATCTGGGCAAATCTTTCGACCCGCCGGAACGGCGTGGCCGGGGAATTTCAACCCCAAGGGGGACCCACGAGATGGAACTCCATCTCGTGGGAGATGGCGACCCGGAACGGGCTCGAACCGTCGACCTCTAGCGTGACAGGCTAGCGTTCTAACCAACTGAACTACCGGGCCATATAAAACTCTGGTGGGAACAACTGGACTCGAACCAGTGACCCCCTGCTTGTAAGGCAGGTGCTCTAACCAGCTGAGCTATGCTCCCAGGTCGCCGCTCTCGTCAGACGGCAAAAGTTATTATACGCAAAGGTGCCCGGTATGTCAACCCATTTTTTAAATTTTTTAGGTTTTTTTCTTCATATTCGACAGCAGCGTTTCCAGCTGTTGACGTGTAAAGGTCTGCACATTGTCGCAGAACTGGCAGGAGAGCTCCGCGCTGCCTTGCTCTTGGATAAGGCTTTCCAGCTGCTGGGGGCCCAGGCTGATGAGGGCCCGTTCCATCCGGTCCCGGCTGCAGTAGCAGCGGTATTCCACGGGAGTCTTCTCCAGGATCTCCAGGTCAAAATCCGACAGGACCTTGCGCAAAATGGCCTCGGGATCGTCGTTTTCCCGCAGGAGGCCGGTCACGCTGCCGGCAGCCATGACGCCGCCCTCCACCTTGGTGATGATGTCCTCCCCGGCGCCGGGCAGCAGCTGGATGAGGTAACCGCCGGCGGCCAGCACGCTCTGGTCCCGGTCCACCAGCACCCCCAGGCCGCAGGCGGTGGGGATCTGCTCGGACTCCACGAAGTAGGCCGCCAGGTCCTCGGCGATCTCGCCGCCCAGCAGTCCCACGCTTCCCACATAGGGCTCCTTCATGTTCAGGTCCCGGATAACGGTCAGAGTGCCGTCGCAGCCCACAGCGGCGCCCACGTCCAGCTTACCGTCGCTCCGCAGGGGGATGTCCACGGAAGGGTTATCCACGGTGCCCCGGACGTTGCCCTCGTTGTCAGACACCGCCAGAATGGTGCCCAGAGGCCCGCCGCCCTTGACCTGCAGCGTCACGGAGGCGCCGTCCCCCTTCAAGGCGTTGCCCATCATGGACGCCGCCGCCAGGGTCCGGCCCAGAGCTGCTGTGGCCACAGGCAGGGTGTGGTGGATCTGCCGTGCCCGTTCCGTCAAGTCCCGGGTGGACACCGCCACCGCCTTCACAAAGCCATCCTTGGAGATGGCGCGTACCAGTTGATCGCTCATTGCGCAAAATTCCTCCATCAAACGTTTCCGGGCTTTTCCGCCCGGACGATCCAGCGGTCCTCCTCCGGCTTCGGCGGCCGGGTGGTCAGATCGCCGCTGACGCGGATATTCACAAAGCCCGCGTCCGTCAGATACGTCCGCAGCTGCTCCTGCGTCCAGGCCCGCTCCCGGTGCTCCTCAAAGTCCCGGTCCCAGGTGCCGTCCCCGTTCAACCGGAACAGGTCCACCTGGTAGGTGCACACCTGCGTCCGCTCCGAAAAGAAAGTCCTCCAGACGCAGAAGCTCTCCTCCGTCTCGTCCATATACATCTGGCCGTCCATCCGGCGGAGCTTGTAGGGGGTGTTCACATCGAAAATAAACTGCCCGCCGTCCTTCAGCCAGCGGTGCACCCGGCAGAAGGTCTGCCGGATGTCCCTTTCCCGGGTCAGGTAATTGAGGGAATCCAGCGTGGACACCACCGTGTCCACCGGCTCGATGAGCCGCAGGCGGGGCATAGACTGGTACAGGAACAAAGGCGGCTGCCCGTCAAGGGCGGCCGCTTTTTGCATAGCCTGGGTCAGCATCTCCTCGCTGCCGTCGGTGGCGGTCACCTGGTAGCCCCGCTGGGCCAGCAGGCACGCGATGGTGCCGGTGCCGCAGGCCAGGTCCAGCACCGTGCGGACCGGGATGGCGCTTTTTTGAAACAGGCGCTCCAGGAAATCCGCCCGCTTGCGGTAGCTGCCATCGGCCATCAGCTGGTCATAGCTGGCGGCCAGCGCGTCATAGCTGCTCATTTTTTCTGTTCCTTCATCCGCTCAAACAGCTTGGCGTAGGCGCCGGTGCCATAGCTCAAAGACCGGTTTACCCGGCTGATGGTGGCACTGGAGGCGCCGGTACGCTCCAGGATCTCGTTATAGATCATGCCATCGTCCAGAAGGGACGCCACCTCGAACCGCTGCTCCATGGAACGCAGCTCTGAAACCGTACACAGGTCCTGGAAGAAATCATAGCATTCCTGCTCGTCCTTCAGCATCAAGATGGCCTTATACAGCTGGTCGCTCTTTTCCTTTTTTCCGATCTTGACCATATCACGTACCTCTTTTGTGAATGTTCTGATATTTTCACCGGCATTCCTGCCAGCATTTTGTATTTTACCATTCTACTGCATGAAAGTAAAGAGGAGTTCCATGAAATTTTTTTACACTTTAAAGTATGCGCCGTTTTTCACCGGGACACGCCGCCCGCCATAAACTGGAGCAAACGCCATTGCGCGAAGGAGGAGACGGCATCCCATGAAAGCACCTTTGGCGCAGCTGCCCACGCAGCCCCTCGTCACGGAGCGGGAATGGACCGAGGATGGCATCCCGGTGCTGACCGCGACCTGTTCCCTGCCCCAGCCGGCGATGGTCCAAAGCGCCGCCGCGCGCCGCATCCGCCGGTACTACCAGCTGCAGCGGCGGTGCTTTTTCAAGTACTGCGAGGCCTGGCTGCTGCCCCAGGCCAGGGCGGAGTACCACGCCGCCCTGGACGCCAGCCGCCCCCTGCCCTGTTTCCGGGCGGAGCTGGGATACTGCGTCACCTGGAACCAGGGAGGCCTCTGGAGCCTGTACACTCACACCCGGGAGGCAGGACCCGCGGGAGCGCCCCTGCTGACCCGCCGGGGCGACACCTGGGACTTATCGGCAGGCTATCCCATCCCCCTGCAGGATTTTTTCCCCGGTGTCCGGGGATGGAAACGGACGCTGCTCTCCTTTGCCGCCGGCGAGATCACCCGGCAGGAGGCCGCCGGCGTGGCCCGTTACCACGAGCACTGGCGCCAGGCGCTGCGCCGGCACTTCAACGGGCAGAATTACTACTTAACAGAGGATGGGCTGGCCTTTTTTTATCCCATGTACGCCATCGCTCCCTCCGCGGAGGGCATTCCCGTGTTCACTCTGCCCTACGGCACGCCGGGGCTGCGGCAGCCGACACAAGAGCCGCCCCCATAAGGCAAGGCCCGGCACTTTTGTGTCGGGCCTTGCGAAAGCTCTTTTACTTTCTGGGGTCTTTGTAGTGGACGTGGAGCAGCTCGTGGGTGCGGTCCTTCAGCTCGTTGTTCAGCAGCTCCGTCACGATGGGGTTGCGCTCAGAGCGCTTGATGAGGGAGGCGCGGTCCGCCTCGTACAGCCCCTCCGCCCGCTGGCGCTTCACCGGGATGAGGCCATAGGGCTGGCCTGCGCCGCCGACGCAGCCGGTCTTGCAGGTCATGACCTCCACCAGGTCGTAATAAGCCCGGCCCTCCTCAATGTCCTTGAGCAGCTTCTTGGCGTTTACCAGGCCATGGACCACGGCGATGCGCAACACCCGGTCGCCCACAGGCAGGGTGACGGAGCGAATGGTATCCGTACCCCGGAGGCCGGAGAACTGGATGGCCTGGAGGGTGTTTTTGGACTTGTCCTCCACCACCCGGCGGGCCACGGCCTCCGCCACGCCGCCGGTGGTGCCGAAGATGGTGGCAGCGCCGGTGCCCATGCCGAAGGGCAGGTCGGGGGCCTCACCCTCCAGCTCCGTGAAGCGGATACCGGACTCCTTGATCATCATGATGATCTCCTGGGTGGTCAGCACCAGGTCCACATCGGGCACGCCGTCGTGGCGGAACTCCTCCCGGGCAGCCTCCATCTTCTTGGCGGTGCAGGGCATGATGGCGATATGGTAGGTGGTGCGCCCATCCTCGGCGTCCTTGGCCTTGTACTGGTCCTTCAGCACGGCGGCAAACATCTCCATGGGAGATTTGCAGGTGGACACATTTTTTAGGAACTGGGGAGCTTCCTTTTCCACGTACTTGATCCAGGCGGGGCAGCAGCTGGTAAACATGGGGAAGGGGCCGCCCTTCTTCAGCCGCTCCAGGAACTCGGCGGACTCCTCCATGACCGTCAAGTCCGCGCCGAAGTTGGTGTCATACACTTCATCGGCGCCCATCATTTTCAGCGCGGAGACCAGCTTGTCGATGGCGTTGACGCCGGGCTCCAGGCCAAAGGCCTCGCCCACGGCCACGCGGACGGCGGGGGCGATCTGGATCACTACCCGCTTATTGGGATCGTACAGCTCCCGCCAGGCCTGGCCGATCTCGTTTTTCACGGTGATGGCGCCGGTGGGGCAGGCGGCGGCGCACTGGCCGCAGCTGATGCAGTTGGTCTGGGAAAGCTGCCGGTCAAAGGCGGGGGTGACCATCAAGTCGCTGCCCCGGTGGGCAAAGTTCAAAATGCCCATGCCCTGCATCTCCTCGCAGATGCGGACGCAGTCGCCGCAGAGGATGCACTTGTTGGGGTCCCGGACCACGGCGGGGGAAGAGAGGTCTTTTTCATAGTGGGGCCGGGTATCTTCGAACCGGACACGCCGCACGCCGAATTGCAGCGCCAGGTCCTGGAGGCGGCACTTGCCGCTCTTTTCGCAGGTGGTGCAGTCCCGGCAGTGGGAGGAGAGCATCAGCTCCAGGATCATCCGGCGGTGCTTCAAAAGCCGCGCCGTGTTGGTGCGGATCTTCATGCCGTCCCGGGGCTCCATGGAGCAGGATGCGTCGATCTTGCCCCGCTCATCCTCCACCACGCACATGCGGCAGGCGCCGAAGGTGGACAGCTCCGAATAGTAGCAGAAGGTGGGCATGTCGATACCGGCCTTCCGAATGACCGCCAGAACGTTTTTCTCCCCGTCGAAGGGCACACGCTGGCCGTCGATGTACATAATTCCCTTTGCCATTGCTCAGCCCTCCTTTGCGGCGGTGATGGCGCCGAAGGGGCAGTTGCCCACACAGGCGCCGCAGTTGATGCACTTCTCCGGGTCGATGGTGTGGACCTGCTTCACGGAGCCGGAAATGGCCTCCATGGGGCAGTTCTTGCGGCACTTGCCGCAGCCCTTACACTTGTCCGCGTCGATGGTGGGATGGGGCTTTTCCCGGTTGCAGATGGGGCAGTGATGGTCCACCACGTGGGCAAGATACTCATTGCGGAAGTATTTCAGCGTGCTCTGCACGGGCTTGCAGGCGCTCTGGCCCAGGCCGCACAGGGCGGTGTTGGTGATGGTGTCCGCCAGCTCCTCCAGCAGGGCCAGGTCCTCCAACGTGCCCTTGTTGGCAATGATGCGGTCCAGGATCTCCAGCATCCGCTTGGTGCCCTCCCGGCAGGGAACGCACTTGCCGCAGGATTCCTTCTGGGTGAATTCCATAAAGAACCGGGCGGTCTCCACCATGCAGGTGTCCTCGTCCATGACCACCAGGCCGCCGGAGCCGATCATGGCGCCGATACCCTTCAAAGAGTCAAAGTCCAGCGGCAGGTCCAGGTGCTCCTTGCTGGCGGTGGTGGCGCCGCCGGAGGGGCCGCCGATCTGGACGGCCTTGAACTTCTTGCCGCCCCGGATGCCGCCGCCGATGTCGAACACCACTTCCCGGATGGTGGTGCCCATGGGCACCTCAATGAGGCCCGTGTTCACCACATTGCCCGTCAGGGCAAAGGCCTTGGTGCCGGGACTGGTGCGGGTGCCGATGGAGTGATACCAGTCCACACCGTTTCGGATGATGAGGGGAACGTTGGCAAAGGTCTCCACGTTGTTCAAAACCGTGGGCTCCGCCCAGAGGCCGTGCTCGATGGTGCGGGGCGGCTTGACCCGGGGCATGCCGCGGTTGCCCTCAATGGAGGCGGTCAAGGCGCTGCCCTCGCCGCAGACAAAGGCGCCGGCACCCCGGTTCACGTGGATGCGGAAGGAGAACTCCGTGCCCATGATGTGGTCGCCCAGCAGGCCGTAGGCCTCCGCCTTGGCGATGGCGGCCTTCAGGCGGTTCACGGCCAGGGGATACTCGGCGCGGACGTAGATATAGCCCTCGTCGCTGCCCACAGCCAGGCCCGCGATCATCATGCCCTCCAGCACGCTGTGGGGATTACCCTCCATGATGGAGCGGTCCATGAAGGCACCGGGGTCGCCCTCGTCGCCGTTGCACACCACGTATTTCTTGGGAGAGGTCTGCTTCCGGGCGCCCTCCCACTTGCGGCCGGCGGGGAAACCGCCGCCGCCGCGGCCCCGGAGGCCGGAGTCGGTGATGGTCTTGCAGATCTCCTCCCCCGTCATTTCAAACAGGGCCTTTTCAAAGCCGGCGTAGCCGCCCTTGGCGATATACTCCTCAATGTCCTCGGCGTCGCTGCGGCCGCAGTTTTCCAGCACCACCCGGTGCTGCTTTTTGTAGAAGGGGATATCCTCCTGCCGTGGATAGGCCACTCCGTCCAGATGGTACACCAGGCGGTCGATGATCTCACCGCCCAGGACGGTCTTTTCAATGATCTCGCGGCAGTCCTCCGGCTTAACGTGAATGTACATGATGCCCATGGGCTCAATGTGGACCAGGGGGCCCATTTCGCAGAAGCCGTGGCAGCCGCTCATTTTCACATGGAGGCTCTTCTCCTCGTCGGTGTCGTGTTTGAGGCCCACATATACCTGGAGGCCGCGCTTTTCGCACTCGCTCTTGATATTGTCATAGATCTTCATGGCGCCGCCGGCGATGCAGCCGGTGCCGGCGCAGATGAGGACGGAGGGGACCTGCTCGCTCTGCTTCAGGGCGTTGCGGGCATTGGCCTGGAACACGTGAAAGCTGTCCCGCGTCAGTTTCGTCTGGATCATTTCCCGCTCTCCTCCTTCCGGATATCCTCCAGCAGCGCCAGGGCCGCCTCGGGTGTCATTTTCGCGTGGACCTCACCGTCAATGGTCATGACCGGCGCCAGACCGCAGGCGCCCAGGCACGCCACCGTCTCCAGGGTGAACATGCCGTCGGCGGAGGTCTTTTTCTTGCCGGTCAAGCCCAGATATTCATGGATGGCGTCAAAGATGGGCTGGGACTTGCGGACATGGCAGGCGGTTCCGGCGCAGACCTTGACGATGTGTCTGCCCTTGGCCTCCAGGGAGAAGTTCTCATAGAAGGTGGCCACACTGTACACCTTAGCGGTGCTGATGCCTAGCTTTTCCGCCACCAGAGTCAGCGCCTCCTCGCTGAGATATTTGTACTCCGCCTGGATCTCCTGCATGATGGCAATGAGATTGGACTGCTGACAGCCGTAGCTGTCGATGATCTCGCTTGCCCGGGTCAGTTCGTTGCTCATCGGCGTATCTCCTTTTCTCATCGGCGCCCTCCGGCGCTCTGATTTTCCCGTTAATAATTATACAATCCCACAAATAAGGTGTCAAAATATTTTATTTTTTTGTTAATTCAAACGTTTTCGTTGTACTCTTTTTGTGGAAAAAGCAGAAAAATCCGTCGCCCGTATTTTCGGGCGGCGGATTTTCATGACGGTTTCTTTACTTGGCAGCCATTGACGGCTTACTTTTTCACGCCGACGCCGTGGGTGGACTTCACCACCATGGCGGTGAGGGCGAACAGGGCGATGGCGTTGGGGATGACCATGAGGTTGTTGAACATGTCAGTCAGCTCCCACACCAGGTCGTTGCTCATGACGGTGCCCAGGAAGATAAACACCAGGGCGATGGCGGAATAGACCTTGGCGGAATGCTTGCCGAACAGGTAGATGACGTTGATCTTGCCAAACAGGTTCCAGCTGAGAACGGTGGAGAAGGCAAAGAAGAACAGGCAGATGGCCACGAAAGCGGCGCCCAGGCTGGAGCCGAACACGGTGCCGAAGGCCGTCTGGGCCAGGTTGGCCTTGTTGATGGTCTCGGTGACGGCGCCGGTGTAGCCGCCGGCCAGCACACCGTCGCTGGTGTACAGGGTGGAGATAATGACCAATGCGTTGAGCGTCAGCACCACGAAGGTGTCGATGAACACGCCGATCATGGCCACCACGCCCTGGTCGTGGGGGTCGGCCACGTTGGCCTGGGCGTGGGCGTGAGGCGTGGAGCCCATGCCGGCCTCGTTGGAGAACAGGCCCCGCTTGGCGCCCTGGCTGACGGCGGTCTTGATGGCGTAGCCGAAGCCGCCGCCGATGATGGCCTGGGGCTGGAAGGCATACTTGAAGATCATGCCGAAGGTGGCGGGGATGTACTTCACGCGGACCACCAGGATGACCAGGCCGCCCACCAGGAAGATGGCCGCCATGATGGGAACGATCTTCTCCGTGACGGAGGCCAGGCGCTGGACGCCGCCCAGGAAGATGACGCCGCAAATGACCACCAGCACGATGCCCACGATCCAGGAGGGGATGCCAAAGGCGGTCTGGAAGGTGGAGCCGATGGAGTTGGACTGGACCATGCAGCCCATGAAGCCCAGAGCCAGAATGATGGCAATGGCGAAGAAGCCCGCCAGGAACTTACCGAAAGCGCCCTTGAAGGCGGTGGTGATATAGTAGACAGGACCGCCGTGGATGGTGCCATCGTCGTCCACCACGCGGGTCTTGAGGGCCAGGGTGGCCTCCGCGTAAATGGTGGCCATGCCGAAGAAGGCGATGATCCACATCCAGAAGATGGCACCGGGGCCGCCGGTGAGGATGGCGCCGGAGGCACCCACGATGTTGCCGGTGCCCACCTGGGCGGCGATGGCGGTGGCCAGCGCCTGGAAGGAGCTCATGCCCCGTTCCTGTCTACCGCCCCGCAGGGACAGGTTCCCGAATACCTTTTTCATACCCTCGCCGAAGCAGCGTACCTGCACGAAGTGGGTCTTGATGGAGTACCACAGGCCAACAGCCACCAGCAAAAATACCAGAATGTAGTTGGACAGGTACGTGTTGATCTTGACGACAACGTCAAGCAGCGCGGATTCCACAGATGCGAACATAATTTGTTTCCCTCCCGAAAAAATAAACGGACCAGCTGAACACACAGCTGCTCCGGAAAAGAAAACACAGACACACGCGGACCCCTTATCCGCGCTGATCCACTCTGTCCTTTTACCTGAGAGATTCAGCGGCCTTGCCGCCTTGCACCTTCGGTACCCGTCATCGGGCTTCTCCAGAGCCACATCCATCCATAGTCCCCACCCGGTATCCGGGCGCCTGAGAGTTTTACTCCTTCGGCAGGCTTGCGCCATTCCCCTACGGACTTCGTTTGCCGTTATCTAATTGTGTTACTACCTTACCACGCCGCTGTCCGGATGTCAATTGCGCTTTTTCACAAATTGTCCGTGCAGCAGCGACGGATATTCTCAATATATGGACAAACTCTCCAAACCTGTCCGCAAAACATCCCCGCCTGTCGGGCAGGCGGGGATGGGGACGGTCTCAATAAAAGGTGTGGATATAATCCAGCACATCCTGGCGGGTGCCCTGGAAGGGACCCGGTGTCTCCATTTTCAAGGAGACCAGGGCCGTGCAGTACTGCAAGGCCTCGGCAATGCCGGAGCGCTGGCGTTCCGTGATGTAGCCGGCAAAGGTGGTATCCCCCCGGCCGGTGCGGCCGGACAGGTTCCGGGCCTTGATGGGGCAGGTGTAGATGGCCTTGCCGTCATAGGCCAGGACCTCGGTGTTGTGGGTGATGAGGACCTCCTTGGCCCCCCATTGGTGCAGCAGGCGGGCAGCCTCCGCCCGGTCGGTGAGGCCCGTCAGGATCTCCGCCTCGGCGGCGTCAGTCTTGAGGTAATCGATGCAGGGCAGATACTCCTTTTTCTCCGCCCAGTCATGGAAGGCCATGGTCTTGTCCGCCTCCACGTGCCGCAGCAGACACTGCACGTCCACCGCCACCTTGCCGTGCTTGGCGGCCTCTGCGAACAGAGCGCCGTCAAAATCGCCGTATACCAGGCCGGCGAAATGGTAGATCTTGGTATCCACATCCGGTAGCTCGTCAAACCGGAAGGGATCGCACACGCCCATGGAGGTACAGGCCCGCTTCTCCTTGTCAGCGGTGAAATACTGGTTGCGGATGGAGCAGGTAGCCCTGGAGGGCTTCCAATACACATCGGCGCCGGAGCCGGCGAACCGGGCCTCCACATCGGCGTCGGCGGGGTCCAGCTTGGTGAATACCGCCGTGCGGTTGCCGCTTTTGGCCGCCGCGAAGCCGGAGGCCACCACAGCGCCGCCCACCTCCTTGCGCTCGTTGCCTTGATAGTCGATATTGTGGTCCAGGGACACGGGTCCGATGACCAGCACATCATATTCTTGTTTCATATTGAGGGCTCCCTTCTGATTGGTTTGCCGGGGTCAGTTTGATTATACCATTTCCCGCCCGCAGCGTAAAGCCCCTCCGCCGCTTTCACAGCTCCTCCACAGACAATACGCCCTGGGTGGCATGGATGTCCGCCAGCAGCTTTTCCACCCGGCACCTCTTGTTCAGCCGCAGGGAAAAAATGGCGCAGGCATTGTGGTGCTCGCTGCCGGTGGGGCGGGTGATCTCCAGGTTCAAAATCTTCAGGTTCAGCTCCCGGAACAGCTTCAAGATGTTCTCCAGGCAAGCCTTGTCCGTATACTCCATATACAGGTTGATCTCCGGCGCGTTCTCCAGCATCCGGTACTCCAGCCGGGCAAACAGCAGCTCCGCCAGCAAAATGAGGACCGTGGTGAGAATGCCGCCCTCGTAAAAGCCGCCGCCCAGGGCCAATCCCACGATGGCGGAGGTCCAAAGGCCCGCCGCGGTGGTCAGGCCCTTCACCCGCTGCTGGCGGGTGACGATGATGGTGCCGGCGCCGATGAAGCCGATGCCGGCCACCACCTGGGCGCCTAGGCGGGCCATGTCGGTGTAATAATGCATGTAAAGGTACAGGTACTGGCTGGTGAGGGTGGTCATGGCCGCGCCCAGACAGATGAGGATGTGGGTGCGGAAGCCAGCCGGGCGGCGCTTGAACTCCCGCTCGATGCCGATGACGCCGCCGCAAATGACCGCCAGCAGCATCCGCACGGACACCGACAGCACATTGATGTCCCGCAGGCTGTCAAAAAAAGGTATCATGGCTGTTCTCCCCCTTCCTCAGATCTCGTCAATGGTGTAGACGCCGTCCACTTCCGAAATGGCCGCCAGCACACGGGTGTGGGCCTGCTTTTGGTGGAGGCGGATGCTGAACACGGCGCTGGGGCGCCGGAGGTCTTCCTCCCGGCCCCGGGCAATGTCCACCTCGTAGATCTGCACGTCCTGGGCCTTGATGCGGTTGATAATGGCGCCCACGTTGTCCAGCGACTGGAACTCCACATAAATATTCATGTTCCTGGCGCTTTCAATAATGTAATTCTCCACTTGCGGCAGCAGGCGGATGGCCAAGAAGATCAGCACAAAGCCCAGCAGCACGCACTCATAAAAGCCCGCGCCGATGGCAAGACCCATGCAGGCGGAGGCCCACAGGCCCGCCGCGGTGGTCAAGCCCTTTACCTCCTGGCGGCCGGTGACGATGATGGTGCCGGCACCCAGGAAGCCGATGCCGTTGATGACTTGGGCGCCGAAGCGGGACACATCCGTGCGGATGCCGATCTGACCCGCCAGCTCCGCCCAGTCATGGGTCACCATGTAATATTCATACTGGCTCAGCAGCATGGTCAGTGCCGCGCCCAGGCACACCAGCATATAGGTCCGAAAGCCCGCCGGACGGCGCTTGCGCTCCCGCTCCAGCCCGATCAAGCCGCCGAACAGCATGGCCAGCGTCAGCCGCAGCAAAATGGATACGAAATTCAGTTGCCGCAGCTGGTCAAAAAAAGCAAACACAGTGCCGCGCTCCTTTCCTCCGGACAGGGTGCCGGGATATGGCGGGGAAAACAGCCGGGCCGTCTTCTCCTTTGGTATGGAATGCGGCAGGCTGATCGCCCGCCGCAACGAAAACGCTTGCGTAAATACACTCCGTCCCTGTCGGCGGAGCGTTTTATTATTTGTACCATTTATGCAGGAAAATGTCAATGTGTTTCCTGGTTAACCATTTATTTTTGTAGAAATGCACGAAAGCAAATCCCATTTCCAGTCTCTTTCCCCACTTCTCACCGACACCTTTCAGCAAACGTTTGACTTTTCGCGCGGCAGAAGCCCGGGCTGTGAAAGCCCGGGCTCTTTTCACACATGTTCCACATACCGGGCGGACAAGCCCGCACGCCCGCCCACCGCAAACTCCAGGGCCTCATGGGGCGCCGGACGGCCGGATGCAACCGGAGGGCAGTCGGAAAAGTACAGTTCGGCACCCGCCGCCGCGATCATCGCCAGGGTATCCGGGTGGGCGCTGTCATAGCGGCGGTCGCTGGAGGCACAGCACACCGCCATTCCGGGCCGGACAGCTTCCAGCAGCGCCGGGGAAACGCCGTCCCGCTGGCCGTGGTGCCCCACCTTGAACAGGTCCGCCCGCAGCAGCTCCGGGGGGACGGCGCCGTATCCGGCGCGGTTGGTGTCGCCGGGCAGCAGCAGCCGGACGCCCCGGTATTCCAGCAGCAGCATGAGGCTGAAATTGTTCATCCGGGCGTCCAGAGCGTTGAGCGCCTGCAAAAAGGCCCGGGGCTCCTCTTCCGCGAACAGGTCCCGGCAGCGCCGCTCCAGCTCACCGGCATCCGCCGGGCCGGGGGCCAGCACCTGCCAGCGCAGGTCCGGGCACAGCTGCCCGCTGTCCCCGGCGCCCAGGGTGCGGATGGCGCCGCCGCCCTGCTCCACACCGGCGCAGAGCCGCTGATAGTCGTTGAACGCCCGCAGAAATTTACTTTGGGAGGGAGTCTCCGCCAGGGTGGTATCCAGAATCCGCATGGTGCCCCGGTAAAAATCCGACGGAAGCGTCTGCCACAGCTCCGCCGGCGGGCACAGCTCCGCCGCTGCCAGCAGGCCGCAGACATGGTCCTCGTGGATGTGGGTGGACACCATACAGTCGATATGGTCTGTTCCGGTCCGCCGCAGGTATTCCGCCAGCGTCAGCCGGCCGGAGGTGCGGTCGGCATACTCCTCCGCCTCGGCGCTGCCGCCGTCGATGGCCATGACGAACACACCGCCGGGGCGCTCCGGCGCCGGACACCGCAGCACCATGGCCTCGCCGTACCCTACATTTACAAATGTCAGCTTGCATTCTTCCATAGGCAGTTATTTAATGGCACGTTTGATGTAAGCGCTGGCCAGGATCAGCACCAACAGCGTCATAACGATGGCGCCGGCACTGCCGAAGCCAAACTTCAAGTTCCGGATGCCGTAGTTGTACAGGTACTGGGTAATGGTGGAGGTGGTGCCGGCCGGACCGCCGCCGGTGAGGATATTCACCTTCTCGAACAGGCGGAAGGTGTCGATGGTCCGCAGCAGGGCGCACAGGGCCAGTCCGTTTTTGATGTTGGGGATGGTCACATACCAGAACTGCTGGATGACGCCGGCACCGTCGATGCGGGCGGCCTCGTACTGGCTCTCCGACACGGACTGCAGGGATGCGTACAGCAGCAAAAACACGAAGGGAACGTTCTGCCACACGTCGATGAGCAAAATGGTGCCAAAAGCGGTCCGGGTATCCATGAACCAGTTGAACACCGGCAGGTGCAGGGACTCCAGCACCTGGTTGATAATGCCGTAGTTGGACGAGAGCATCATGCGCCAGCTGAGGGCCACCGTCACCGCCGGCAGCAGGTACGGCAGAAGCAGCAGCGTGCGCATGACCTTCTGGCCCCGCTTGAGGCTATTGATGAAAACCGCGATCAGCAGGCCGAACACCATTTCAAAAAACACAGCCAGAATGGTGAATTTAACGGTGTTCCAGACCGCTTGGCGGAAATAGACGTTTTGAATAAGATCGGTATAGTTTTTCAGCGCGACGAAAGAGGCGTTCTCCGCGCCCTTGAGGTACTGGTAATCGGTAAAGCTGTAAACAAAAGTGAAAATCAGCGGATACGCCGTCAGAATGGCCATCACCACCAGCGTGGGTGCCAGCATCAGGCGGGGGAAGGTGCGCTCGCCCAGGTGGGGCTCCCTGGCGCGCTTTCTGTTCAAGACGGCTTGCTTCATAAGGTCCCCCATTCTGCCGCGGTACACGGCACAGTTCATCATGGTAGTTCTCCCCTCCCGGCGCCGCGCCAGGGCGGCGCCGGGAGGGCGGTTTATGTGTTTTCGTTCAGTTTACAGAGCGGAAGATCGCTCAGGCCAGCAGGGCCTCCAGAGCGGCCTGGGCGTCAGCAAGGCCGGTGTCCATGTCCTTGGTGCCCTGGATAACGGCGTCCATCTCCATGCCCAGGATGTTGGTAAACTCAGCCCACTCCTCGATGACGGGGCGATACACGCCGGTCTCCAGAGCGGAGCAGACAGTCTCCAGGTGGGGATACTTGGCCAGGACGTCCTCGTTGAGCAGGCAGCTGTACCGGCAGGGCACGCCGCCGCCGTCAATGGAGGCCAGCTGGACCTCGGGGTCCATCAAATACTTCAACAGTTCCAGAGCCAACTCCTTGTTGGGGCTGTTCTCGCAGACGCCGATGGTCCACACGCCGTACATGGAGGTGTTCTTGGGGGTGTCATTGTCGTCCAGCTTGGTGGGGATGACGGTGTAGTTGGCATTGGAGTCGGCGGTGGGGACGTACCAGCCGGGCCAGCCCTGGCCCAGGGCTGCGTCGCCGTTGTCGATGGCGGCCACGATGTCATCCTTGTCCATGGTGTCGCCCAGCTTGTACAGGTCGATGTAGTTCTGGAAAGCGGCCTTGAACTCGGGGGTATTCACGGTGGGCTGGTTGTTCTCATCCACGACCCAGCCGCCGTGGACCAACAGGTGGGGGATGAAGTCGGAGACGATGTTGTCGCCGGAGCCGCCGCGGATGAGGAAGCCCTTCTTGCCGGCGGCGTTGGTCTTTTCAGCAATGTCCTTCAGATCAGCGAAGGTGTCGATGTCCTCGGGGGCATAGCCGGCGTCGGCGATGAGCTGCTTGTTGTACAGCATGACGGTCACGTTGCCGAAGTAGGGGGCCAGGTAGATGTCGCCGTCCACCATGCAAATGTCGGTGGTGGCGGGGATGATGTCGTCGTCAAAGCTGTAGCCCATCTCGCTGAGGTTGGCCAGCACGTTGTTGGCGGTGAACTCAGCCATCCAGGAGCCGTCCACCATGCACAGGTCATACTCGCCCTTGGGATTGGGGGCATTCAGGGCGATCTTGGTGTGCAGGTCGTCAAAGCTCAGGTCCAGGACCTCGCAGGTGACGTTGTGTTCTTTCTCGAAAGCGGGCAGAGCGGCCTTAATGACCTCGCCGTAGGTGCCGCCCCGCAGGATGAGGGTCATCTTCGTGGGCTCGCCGGAAGTCTGGGCATCGCCCTCGGCAGGCTTCTGCTCCTCTTTTTTCCCGCCGCAGGCGGCCAGAGACAGGACCATTGCCAGGGTCAGGATCAGCGCGAACAGTTTTTTCATTTCTTTTCCTCCTAATCTTGCAGATCTTGTTGATGGTGCTCTCTGTATGTTCTTCCGATTTTGTTACTCCTTGACAGCGCCGCTTGACAATCCGGAGATCAAGTAGTTCTGTGCAAAGATCACAAACAAGGTAATTGGGATCACGGAGATGACGCCGCCCGCGGCCACCAGGCCGAAGTTGGTGAGATTGTCCTCCGTGTTCAGCACGGCCAGCGCCAGCGGCACCGTGTAGTTGCTGGGAGACTGGACGAAAATGATGCTGTACGTGTACTCGTTCCAGGCGTACATGAAGCTCAGCATGGCGATGGCCGCGATGCCGGGCGCCACCAGGGGCAGCACGATCTTGCGGAACAGCTGCCATTCCGTGGCACCGTCGATCTGGGCGGACTCCTCAATATCCTCCGGCAGATCCTGGAAGAAGCTGATCATAAACCAGATGATGAGGGGGATATTGATAAGGATGCAGGCCAGGACCACGGGGATCTTTGTGTACAGCACGCCCAGCTTGGAGAACATGCCGTACAGCGGGATGGTAAAGGCCACCGGCGGCAGCACGCGAACCAGCAGGATCCAGTATGTGAGGGGCTTTTTCACCCGCAGGCGGAACCGGCTCCGGGCGATGATGTACGCCGCGCACAGGCCGATCATCAGCGACAGCGCCGTGGAAACGAGCGTGGTCTGCAAACTGTTGACGATGGCCTTGCCGAAGCCCTTGGCGGTGAAAAGCTGCCGGAAATGCTCCATGGTCAGCGACGCCGGGATGACGGAGATGTGTCCCGTCATCTCGCTGGTAGGCCGGATGGCCATGGCCACCAGCCAGTAAATGGGAAACAGGGCCACCAGCAGCAGCACGGCGCAGACAACGCCCTTGACAACGGTGCTGGCTTTCATCTTCCGTTTCATACGCACGCCTCCTCGCGTTCCCAGGGTGGTCATTCAAAAGCTTTTGACCATCCGAGTATACCGGGTTTTTTCCCGGCAATCTATCAAGGTTTCCGCAAAACCGCGTAAAGCGGGATTTTACATTCAGGTACTGCCCCGGACCCGCAGCTCCGTAGGCACCACCGTGGTCATCTGGCACTCTCCCTTTCCCGACAGCAACGCCTGCAGCCGCTCCACGCTCAGCTCGCCCATGCGGCGGCAGTTGATGTGGACACTGGTCAGCTCGGGCTCCAGCATGGTGCACACGGAGGAATCGTCAAAGCCCACCACGGACACATCCTCCGGGATGCGCATTCCCAGGCGGCGGGCCGCCTTCATGACGCCCACGGCGATGACGTCGTTGGCGCCGAACACAGCGGTGGGCCGGTCCTTTCTGCGCAGCAGGTCCATGGCGGCCTGGGCGGCGCTCTCCACGGCGGCGTCGCACATTTTTACATGCTGGGCGTCCACCCGGATGCCGTGCTCCCGGGTGACGGCCAAGAAGGCGCTGTACCGCTCCCCCACGATGTAGGGTGAAAAGCGGCCGGCGATCATGGCGATGTTCCGGTGACCGCGGCTGATGAGATGCTCTACCGCCAGGCGCACGCCCTCGTACTCGTCGGAGATGACGCAGGGCAGCTCCATGCCGGCCACCCGGTTGTTCACCAGCACCACGGCGATGCCGCGGCTTTGAAAATCCGTCACCATATCCGCCGGTGCGTTGCCTCCCAGGATGACGCCCTCCACCTGCTTGTTCTGGGCGGTGCTGGGCATGGCGCCCCAGTCCGCGGCGGTGGAGATCACCAGCTGGTGGACCGATTTGTTGGTCTCCCGCATGATGCCCTCACAGATGCCGGCGTAAAACTCGTCCAGGATGGTGGCGTCCTTTTTGCAGATGAGGAAGGCGATCTTGTCCGTCCGCTGGCGGGCCATGGCCCGGGCGATGGCGTTGGGGTAATAGTGGAGCACCTCCGCTGCCTCAAACACCTTCCGCCGGGTGGACTCCCGCACCAGCTCCGGGTTGGAAAAGGCCCGGGAAATGGTGGCGGTGGACACGCCGGACAGGCGGGAAACATCGTAGATCGTGGGGTTCAAGACTCTGTCCTCCCTGCATGTAAGCGGTTTCAAACTCTTGAAATGATACAAGCGCCGCAGTTTCCCGCAACGCTTTTCTAGTTAGAATTTACCATCGTTCGTTTAAAAAATCAAGAGTTTTCGTAAAATTATATAGTTATTATAATTTTATTCGCTTTTAATTGGTCATTTTCACAGTTTTAATGTAAGCGTTTGCATTTTGCCGCAGCGTACCCTTCCCGTTGACAAGGCCTGCCGCCCCGCCTATACTGAAGGTGTTCCCCTTTCAGAAAGGAGTGCGTTTTTTGAAGGAAAAGAAGCCCTTGAAGCAGCATATTCTGGATTTTTTCGGAGATTCCTCCCCGTTTATGACCCTGGTGGGCAAAGGGGCCCTGCTGGTGGTGCTGAACGTGTGCTGGCTGGCGCTCTGCCTGCCGGTGGTGACGGCGGGGGCCTCCACCGCCGCGCTGTACGCGGTTTTGCAGTCGGAGGAGTATTCTTACCTCTCCGCGCCCTTCGCGTTTTTCCGGGCTTTCCGGATTCGGGCCCGGGAGGCCACGGTGCTGTGGCTGCCCTTTTTGATGCTGGGCATCCTGCTGGCCCTGGACCTGCGGCTGCTTCTGCTGCGGCAGATGATGAACAGCGTCCTGCTGCTGACGCCTCTGCTGCTGGCCGCCGCCCTGTGGGGCGTGACGCTGGTGTGGCTGCTTCCTGTTCTGGTCCGGCGGGGCGGCACCATCGGACAGGTCCTCCGCTCCGCTTTCCTGCTGGGGCTGGGCGAGCTGTGGCGCTCCCTGGCGGCGTTGGCGCTGTGGGTGCTCCCCGGTATTGTATTCCTGTTCTATGCCCGGACATTCCTGCGTCTTGCGCCGCTGTGGCTGCTGGTGTACTTCGCCCTGGCGGCCCGGCTGATCATGGCGCTCCAGGAGCCCGTTTTTCGAAAAAAGCCGTAAAAAAGACATCCGGTGCGGTGCATCGGATGTCTTTTTCATCTCACTGGCCCACCATGATGTGGAGGATCTCCTCGTCCGTCCGGCGCATGCCCTCCCGGGCCAGGCGCCCCACGTTGCCGATGGTGTTCTCCACGCCCTTTTTGATGATGCCCTCGCCGTCCACGAATTGGTGGCCGCTCATGAACATGTGGTAGCCCATAAGGCCCGCGTCCACAGCGGCGGCGATCTTGGCCGCGCAGGAGGGCTTGGCCCCGTCACAGATCATGCCGGAGCAGATGGCCAGGGCGTTGGCAATGGTATGGGCCACCTCCCGGTATCGGCCGCCCTTCAGATAGGCCACGCCGGAGGCGGCGCCGCAGCCGGCGCTGACCGCGCCGCAGAAGGCGGACAGGCGGCCGATGCCGGTCTTTTGATGGATGGTCACCAGGTCCGCCACCACCAGGGCCCGGATGAGGGCGTCCTCGTCCACCCCCATGTCCCTGGCGTATTCGATGACCGGCAGGGATGTGGTCATACCTTGATTGCCGCTGCCGGAGACGATGACCACCGGCAGCTCACAGCCGCTCATACGGGCGTCGGAGCCGGCGGCGGCCGCCGCCTTGGCCCGGACGGCTACATCGTCGCCGTAGACATCGCGGATGGTCTTGCCCACCTCGGCTCCCCAGCCGCCCTTCAGTCCCTCGGCGGAGATGGCGCTGTTGTAGGCCACCTGCCGGCGGATGACCTCCGCCACGTCGGCGGTATCCAGACAGTCGGCGAACCGGATGATCTCCTCCACGCTGAGGACGGAGCGGTCCGTCTGCTCCTGCTTTTCCCCGCTGCCGCCCTGGGACTGAAAGACCACCTTACCATCCTTCTGGATGCAGGTGATGTTGGTGTGGTAATCCACGATCTCACAGCTGGCGCTGTGGCCGCCGCCCTCGGCGGTGACGCAGATGTAAAACACCCGGTCTCCCAGGGCCGGCACCACGGTCATTTCGCAGTCCTTCAAAAATTCCGCCATGGCGGCGATCTCCTCCGCCGTCACCTGGGAGAGGACCTCCAGCTCCAGCTCCGCCTTTCCCGCCACGATGCCGGCGGCGGCAGCGGCCTCGATGCCCTTCAGACCACCGGTGTTGGGCACCGTCACCGCCTTCACGTTTTTGATGATGTTGCCGCTGACCTCCACCCGGCAGGCCAGGGGCATGGAGCCCAGGGTCTCCCGCGCTTTGGCGGCGGCCAGTGCGATGGCGATGGGCTCCGTACAGCCCATAGCGGGGATGAGCTCCTCCTCCAGGATCTTCACATAGCTGTCATAATGGGGCGTTTTTTCCATACGTCCTCCTCCTTATACGGCGGATTGGTCTCCACCTTCGATGATATGCTTCTTTGCCCGGCGGTACAAGGGCCGGGCGCGTTTCAGCCCAGAACCACATCCAGCAGCATCATGACGAGAAAGCCCGCCATCACGCTGATGGTGCCCGCATGGGAGTGCTCTCCCAGTTGGGCCTCCGGGATCAGCTCCTCCACCACCACGTAGATCATGGCGCCTGCGGCAAAGGACAGCACCCAGGGCATGACGCCGGTGATGCTGCCGGCCACCAGTACTGTCAAAAGGCCGAAAATGGGCTCCACCACGCCGGAGGCGGCGCCGCAGAGGAAGGCCTTCGTCCGGCCCACTCCCTGGGACTTCATGGGCAGGGACACGGCGGCGCCCTCCGGGAAGTTCTGCAGGCCCATGCCCAGGGCCAGGGCAACAGCGCCGGCCAGGGCGCCGGGGGCGGTGTCCATGGCCGCCACGGAAAAGCTCAGACCCACGGCCATGCCCTCCGGGATGTTGTGGAGGGTCACCGCCAGGACGATCATGGTGGTGCGCTTCCAGTGGGCCGGCAGGCCCTCCGCCTGATCACTGCCGATGTGAAGATGGGGCAGCAGGCCGTCCAGCAGCATCAGCGCGGCGCCGCCCAGGACGAATCCGCCGCCCACCGGCAGCAAGATCCCCTTTCCCGCGCCCTCCGCCATCTCCATGGCGGGAATGAGCAGCGACCACACCGACGCGGCGATCATCACGCCGGCGGCAAAGCCCAGAAACACCTTTTGGGTCGTGTGGGACAGGTCCTTTTTGAAGAAAAATACCATGGCGGCGCCCAGGACGGTGGCAAGGCAGGTGAAGCCGGTGCCCAGGGCCGCGTATAACAATTCTCGATACAGCATCATGCACTCCTTTCCCGATAGGTCCATCATACCCTGTCCGGACGGATTTTTCCAGAGGGATTTTTGGGGAGGGGTGTCCATTGCCATGGACGGGGACAGCGCAGACTTGCGCTGGAGAGATGCACCCCCCATTTTCTTTGGTCTTGCCAAAGAAAACGGGCCGTGCACGGTCCAAAAGAAAAACGCTTTTCGTCCAAACTTGCCCATCCGGGCAAGTTTGGGGATGCGAACGGCTGATAGCCAGCTTTCCGCAGATTTGCCCAGCTCCATCCAGGTGCGCTGTAACGCTCCTGTCCACCCACGTTTATGCCGCAAGCTGCGACGTAATATCTCATTCCAGGGTGCTTGTCAATGCGTCCAGCTTCTCTTCCCGCTGCCGCTCCGTGGGGGGAGTTTCCAAAGAGGGGGCCGCAGCCCCCTCTTTGTGTCGTTTGAAGGGGAGGTCCAGGAGGGGGAGACCGAAATCCCCCTCCTGGCGTGTCTTTTGGACCGGGCGCGGCCCGTTTTCTCCACGGGGAGAAAATGGGGGGCGCACATGCCCAGCCATCATCATGGCTGTCCCCCATCCTGAGAGGATGCCTCCTCTCTTTTTTGAAAATACCCGCACGCCGGAGTCTTTGCCCTGCGCATCTTGCACCTGGGCTTGACGCAATGTCCGTCGTCAATGGGCTCATACCGCCACCCGCACTTGACGTAATGCCGCCGGAAATGCTTGCACATACCGCAGGTTACTTCCATTTTTTCACCTCCATATATACCATATATATACTATATATGTACCACTAGTCAAGAAAAAATGGAGATGATATAGTACATACATAGACAGTATGTGGAGGCGTCATATGGGAGAAGCCGTTTTGGTCAATCGGAAAAAATTTGTCTCTTCTCTGGCAAATGAGCTGGTGGAGCCTTTTGATATGCTGTCCAAGCAGACCCGTGTCCCCAAGTCCCGCTTGCTGGACGAAGCCATCGAGGACCTTCTAAAAAAGTACGAAAAAAAGAACGGCTGATCCCAGCCGTTCTTTTTTCATTCCTTTTAGAACTCCGCATTGCCCACGGTGCGGGGATGCAGCTCCACATCCCGGATGTTGTTGATACCCGTGAGATACATGACCATCCGCTCGAAGCCCAGGCCGTAGCCGGCGTGCTTGCAGCTGCCGTAGCGGCGCAGGTCGCAGTACCACCAGTAATCCTGGGGATTCATGCCCAGCTCCTTGATGCGGCCCTCCAGAATGTCGATGCGCTCCTCACGCTGGCTGCCGCCGATGATCTCGCCGATGCCGGGCACCAGGCAGTCCGCCGCCGCCACGGTCTTGCCGTCGTCGTTGAGGCGCATGTAGAAGGCCTTGATCTCCTTGGGATAGTCCGTGACGAACACAGGGCGCTTGTACACCTGCTCGGTGAGATAGCGCTCGTGCTCCGTCTGCAGGTCGCAGCCCCAGAACACCTTGTAGTCGAACTTGTCGTTGTTCTTCTCCAGGATCTCCACGGCCTCGGTGTAGCTCACCCGGCCGAAGTCGGAGTTTGCCACGTGGGTCAAGCGGTCGATAAGGCCCTTGTCCACGAAGCTGTTGAAGAAGGCCATCTCATCGGGGCACTTGCGCATGACCTCTTTAATGACGAACTTGATCATGGCCTCGGCCACGTCCATGTAGCCCTTCAGATCGCAGAAGGCCATCTCCGGCTCGATCATCCAGAACTCGGCGGCGTGGCGCTGGGTGTTGGAGTTCTCCGCCCGGAAGGTGGGGCCGAAGGTGTACACATTGCCGAAGGCCATGGCGAAGTTCTCGCAGTTGAGCTGGCCGGACACGGTGAGGCTGGTCTTTTTGCCGAAGAAGTCCTGGGACCAGTCCACCTGGCCGTCCTCGGTCTTGGGCACATTGTTCAAATCCAGGGTGGTCACCTGGAACATCTCGCCGGCACCCTCGCAGTCGCTGCCGGTGATGATGGGGGTGTGGACATAGACGAAGCCCTGCTCCTGGAAGAACTGGTGGATGGCGTAGGCCGCCACGCTCCGCACCCGGAAGGCGGCGGAGAACAGGTTGGTCCGGGGACGCAGGTGCTGGATGGTCCGCAAAAACTCCACGCTGTGGCGCTTTTTCTGCAGGGGATAGTCGGGAGAGGAGGTGCCCTCCACCTCGATGGCGGTGGCCTTCAGCTCCAGCGGCTGCTTGGCCTCCGGCGTCAGCACCACGGTGCCGGTGACGATGAGGGCCGCGCCCACGTTCTGGGAGGCGATCTCCTTATAATTTTCCAGCGTGCCGGCCTCCATGACCACCTGCAGGTTTTTGAAGCAGGAGCCGTCGTTCAGCTCAATGAAGCCGAAGTTCTTCATGTCCCGGATGGTGCGGGCCCAGCCGCCCACGGTGACCGTCTGGCCGGACAGGGTCTCGCTGTCGGCGTAAATCGCCGCGATTTTTGTGTAGCTCATAGAAATTCACCTGTTTTCCTGTTTTGATCATCCGCCGGTGAAAAAGGCACGGGTCCTCTCCGCAAGCGGACGGTATGGCGCATAATTAAGTTGTATTGTACCGCATTTTCCCTTGCTTTACAAGAGGAAAACCGGCTCTTGCCTCCACTTTTTCCACACTTTCGCCTTTTTTTTACATTTTTTCCCGTTTCACCGCCCAAGGGCATTGACTCCCGCCGCGTTCGTGCTACTATATATAGACACCGATATTTTCATTGACAGGGGGCCTTTTCATGTGGTTCGTATTCGCGCTGCTGTCCGCCTTGTTCGCCGCGTTGACTTCCATCCTGGCCAAAGTGGGAATTGAAGGAGTCAACTCCACCCTGGCCACTGCCATCCGCACCTGCGTGGTGCTGGCTATGTCCTGGGGCATGGTATTTCTGACCAATGTCCAGGGCGGCATCTCCTCCATCAGCCAAAAGAGCTGGCTGTTCCTCATTCTGTCAGGTCTGGCCACCGGCGCCTCGTGGCTGTGCTACTACCGGGCTCTGCAGATCGGCGAGGCCTCCAAGGTGGTGCCTATCGACAAGCTCAGCGTCGTCATCACCCTGGTGCTGGCCTTTGTGTTCCTGCATGAGCGGTTCACCGTCAAATCCGCCGTGGGCGCCGTCCTCATCACCGCCGGCACCCTCATTATGGTCCTGTAACCAAACGCCCGCCGTGGGCTTCCACGGCGGGCGTTTTCCATCTACATTTTACATTTACGAAATGGCCTCGCTGCCCACGGAATAATCGCCCCAATGTCCGTCAGCGGACTGGGTGGCGGTGCAGCTGCTGAAGAAATAGGCCCCCGTGCCGCTGCGCCACTTCTGGGCGTCAAAGGCGATGGGCCGCAGGTCGTAGCTGCCCACCACGGGCTTTTCCGTAATGGTGAACAGGCAGCCATCCTCCCATTGCAGGTGCTCTTTGTCAATATAGCCCTGGTCCGCCAGCTCCTCCCAGGTGCCGGTGACTGGCTCTCCGCCGTGGCGGGCGGCAAAAGTCCAGGCCACCGCCGCCTGCTCGCTGTCCGAAAGGCTGGTGTCGGAGAGGTCCACGCCGATGTAGGTCAGACCCTCTCCGTTCAGTCCCGGGTCCACGGTCCACAGGTCTTCCAGCACCCGCAGGTACAGGACGCACAGGTCGTCGAAGCCGCCGGGGCAGACTTCCGCAGAAGCCACGCCGCCAAACTGGACAGGCCAGGTCTCCAAAAGCCCGCCGCTGTAACACACCTTCACCACTTCGCCGGGGTGCAAGTCATCCTCCTCCCGGAACAGGGTGTATATATTGGTATCGTCGCCTTGTCCCGCCAGCAGGAGCTGCCCGTCCTCCGCCGCGACCACCCGGCAGGTGACGGTAACGGCCGCGGGCTGCGCTGTCTCGCCGCCGGCCTGCGCTTCCCCGGAGGGCGTGCCGCCGGGGACGGGAGCGCCGCTTCCCGCGGCACCGCAGGCCGCCAGGACGCACAGGCATAGGTACACGCTTAAAAACAGACACCACTTTTTCATGGAAAACGCCTCCCTTTGCCTATTCGGACGGCTGCGCCGGCCGTTTGGTTCCATCCCTTCTAAAATTCCGTATTGACATTTGCGGAAATATCCGTATTATAAGCAATAGATTAGTGTTTTAATTTTTGCTTAGAAAGAAGGTGGCCCCATGACCCAGCGGGAACGGCAGCTTTTGAACTGGATCGAGGAAAATCCCCTCATCTCCCAGCAGGAGCTGGCGGACAAGGCGGGCATCACCCGTTCCTCCGTGGCGGTGCACATCTCCAACCTCATGAAAAAGGGGTATATCACCGGGAAGGGCTACATTGTCCGCACCGCGCCGTATGTGACGGTGGTGGGCGGGGTGAACATGGACATCGGCGGCCGCTCGGACCGCGCCCTGGTACCCCAGGACTCCAACCCCGGCACCGTGTCCATGAGCCTGGGGGGCGTGGGCCGGAACATCGCCCACAACATGAGCCTTTTAGAGTTGGATGTGCGGCTTTTGACCGTGTTCGGCGACGACGCCAACGCCCAGAAGATCGCCGCCAGCTGCGGGGAGCTGGGCATTGATATCTCCCAATCCCCGGTGGTCCCCGGCGGACGGACCAGCACGTACCTTTTCATCAACGATGAAAAGGGCGACATGGCCCTGGCCGTCAGCGACATGGACATCTACCGCCACCTGACGCCCCAGGCGCTCTCGGCTCGGCAGAAGCTGCTGATGGGCAGCCAGGTCATCGTGCTGGACACCAACATTCCCGAGGAGAGCATCCGCTGGCTGGCGGAAAACAGCACCGTGCCCCTGTTCGCGGACCCGGTGTCCACCGCCAAGGCCGTGAAGCTGAAAGGGGTGCTGGGCCGGCTCCACACCTTAAAGCCCAACCGCATGGAGGCGGAGCTCCTCTCCGGCGTGCCCATCACCGACGAAGCAAGCCTCAACCGGGCGACGGACGCCCTGCTGGCCACGGGACTGCGGCGGGTGTTCATCTCCCTGGGGAGCGACGGCGTGTTCGCCGCCGACCACAACGCCCGGCTCCGCCTGCCGGTGCTGCCCGCCCAGATGCGCAACACCACCGGCTGCGGCGACGCCTTCATGGCCGCCATCGCCTGGGCATACCTACGGGGCACGGACCTGCGGGACACCGCCATGGCGGGCCTCGCCGCTTCCGCCATTGCCATGGAGGGAAGCGAAACCATCAATCCCGCTTTGAGTGTTCAAGCTCTAACAACGCGGGCCGGCCTGTAAATTATCTAATATAAAAGTTAAAACTATCAATATATTTATCATTTGGAGGAATTTATCATGGCTTTGAACAAGTATCTCGACATTGCTCCCGAAGTACGCAAGGCCCTGGAGGAGGGCCGCCCCGTGGTGGCGCTGGAGTCCACCATCATCTCCCACGGCATGCCCTATCCCCAGAACGTGGAGACCGCTTTGAACGTGGAAAAGATCATCCGGGACAACGGCGCCGTGCCCGCCACCATCGCCGTCATTAGGGGCCGCCTGAAGGCCGGCCTCAGCGCCGAGGAGATCGACTATCTGGGCAAGACCGGCACCGCCGTGGCCAAGGCCAGCCGCCGGGACCTGCCGGTGCTGGTGGCCCAGGGCCGGGACGGTGCCACCACCGTCACCACCACCATGATCATCGCCCACATGGCGGGCATCCAGGTGTTCGCCACCGGCGGCATCGGCGGTGTCCACCGGGGCGCTGAGACCACCATGGACATCTCCGCCGACCTGGAGGAGCTGGCCCACACTCCCGTCATGGTGGTCTGCGCCGGTGCCAAGTCCATCCTGGACCTGGGGCTGACCCTGGAGTATCTGGAGACCCACGGCGTGCCTGTCATCGGCTACGGCACCGAGGAGCTGCCCGCCTTCTATACCCGCAAGTCCGGCTTCAAGGTGGACTACCGCATCGACACCCCCGCGGACCTGGCCAAGGCCTTCTATGTTAAGCAGGACATGGGCCTGGGCGGCGGCATGCTGGTGACCAATCCCATCCCCGAGGCGTTCTCCATGGACGCGGACGTCATCAACAAGGCCATCGACGAGGCCGTGGCCGAGGCCAACCGGCTGGGCATCCACGGCAAGGAGACCACGCCCTTCCTGCTGGCCAAGATCAAGGACCTGACCGGCGGCGACTCCCTGGCCAGCAACATCCAGCTGGTGTACAACAATGCCCGGCTGGCCGCCAAGACCGCCGGTGAGCTGTGCGCTCTTGCCAAGGGCTGAGCTTTCTGCTAAACTGGACTGGCCGGAAAAATCCCGGCCAGTCTTTTTGAAATTGGAAGGAGGCGCGGCTATGAAAGCACTGTATCAGCCGGAGGGCACCGCGGTGACGCTGTTCGCGGTGGTGGGAAATCCCTGGGGCCTTTTGGCGCTGTGGCTGGCAGTCATCAATCTGGCGGCCTTTGTAATGTTCGGTGTGGACAAGTGGAAGGCCAAGCGCCCCGGCGCCCGCCGCATCCCGGAGCGGAATTTGTTTTTGACCGCCATCGTCGGCGGCAGCGTCGGCGCGTGGCTGGGCATGAAGGTCTGGCGCCACAAAACGCTGCACAAGTCTTTCCGCTTCGGCATTCCCGCCATTTTCCTCTGCCAGTTGCTGCTGGCTTTGGGGCTGTTTTTGTATTTCCGCGTCTTTCGGTAAAAGGGTTCCCGCTGACCGGCGGGAATCTTTTTTTCGCTCTTTTTTCCGCCTGCGCGCATAGCTTTTCCCAGGCGGTGCACACTATGCCTCGGCGAAAGCCAACTTATTTCTTGCAGGAGGATGTATCTCATGAACAAGGATTGCACCAACAGCGGCTGCGCCTGCACCCCCAACCAGAGCATCAAATGCACGGTCAACAACTGTGCCCACCACTGCCAGGACAGCAACTACTGCGGTCTGGACAGCATCACCGTGGGCACCCACGAGGCCAACCCCACCGAGATCAAATGCACCGACTGCGAAAGCTTCAAGCTGAAGTAACATCCCAGCCGCCGGGGGGCCTCCCCCGGTACATAGGAGGTGGCGGCATGGAAAACAAGTGGGCGGCCCGGCTGGCTGGCGGCGCGGCCGGCCTGGCCAACGGCTGCTTTGGCGGCGGAGGCGGCATGGTATTTCTGCCTATTCTCTCCCGGTGGGGAGGTCTCAGTCAGCGGAAGCTGTACGCCACCTGCGTGGGCGTTATCTTTCCGGTGTGCCTGGTGTCCGCCGGGGTGTACCTCGTCCGGGGCGGCGTGCCCCTTTCCCAGGCGGTGCCCTACCTGGCCGGCGGGCTGGTGGGCGGCTTTCTCGGCGGCAAGCTGTACGGCCGGGTCTCCACGAAGCTTTTGAAGTGGCTGTTCGCCGCCTTTCTCTTTTACGCGGGGGTGAAATACCTGCTGTGACGGACTGGGTGCTTCCCTTTCTCTGCGGGCTGGGTGCCAGCGTCATCTCCGCCTGGGGCGTGGGCGGCGGAACGCTGCTGCTGTTGGTAATGACGCTGTTTTTGGGGGTGGACCAGCGGACCGCCCAGGGCATCAACCTGCTATTCTTCCTGCCCACCGCCCTCAGCGCCCTGGTGTGCCACATCCGGGGCGGCTACCTGGACAAGCCCACCCTCCGCGCCGCCGTACCGCCGGCCGTGGTCTGCGCGGCGATTGGGGCCTGGGCCGCCACGGCGGTGGACGTGGCGGTGCTGCGCAGGCCCTTTGGCGTCTACCTGCTGCTGTCCGGTGTGAGCCTCCTCTGGCCAAGAAAAAACTGACCGCCGCGGATCTGTCCGCAGCGGTCAGTTCCTTTTATTTCCTTTCTTCGCGCCGGTGCCAAGCCCGGCCCATGGCGTCCGCCGCCAGCAGGGCGTTGTACACCATATCCGGCGTCACCGGGAAGGGCATATGATGGATGGTGGCGCCGGGCACGCAGGCCTTTTCCGCCGCCAGGCACAGCAGGCCGTGGTCGATGTCCGGCCAGCCCATGTCCGCAAAGCATACCGGCAGACCCACCTGGCAGCAGAAGTCCAGCACTTCCTCCACTTCCGTCCGGGGGGCGTCCTCCATGACCAGCTGGGCTAGGGTGCAGAAAGCCACCTTGCAGCCGTGGTAGAGGTCGTGAAGTTCCGGAATGAATGTGAAGCCCTTCTGGATGGCGTGGGCGGCGGCCAGTCCGCCGCTTTCAAAGCCCACGCTGGAGAGATAGGTGTTCACCTCCACAATGGTCTCCACCGCCTCCGTGCAGGCGCCGGCCTCCACAGCCTGCTTGGCCCGCAGGCCGTCCCGCCGCAGGTACTCCCAGCACATGGCGGCAAGGCCCGTGGCCGCCCGTGTGGGCTTGCCACCGGTCTGGTTGTTGCTGCCGGAAGCCCGGCAGGCCCTGGCCTCGAACCAGGTGGCCATGGCGTCGCCCATGCCTGCCACCAGCAGAGAGACAGGGGCCTTGGCAATGACCGCCGTGTCCACCAGCACCATATCGGGACACGCGTCCAAAAACAGGTATCGCTCAAACTCCCCGCTGTCCCGGTAAATGACGCTGAGAGAGCTGCAGGGAGAATCCGTGGAAGCCACCGTGGGCACAATGACCACCGGCAGCCCGGTCTCGTGGGCCACGGCCTTGGCGGTATCCAGGATCTTGCCGCCGCCGATGCCCACCACCGCCGTGGCCTGCTGCTCCGCCGCAGCCGCCGTCAGGCGGTCGATCTGGCTCTGGCTGCACTCGCCGGAAAAGATCTCATAGTGGAGCTGGTAATCCTTTCCCGCGAAGCAGGTCTCCAGAGTAGGGCAGATTCGCTGGACGCCGGACCTGCTGATGATGACCAGCAGCCGCCGGCCCATTCCCCGCAGATACTGGTCAAATTCCCCCAGCACACCTGGGCCCTGCACATATTTGGACGGACTTTTCAACACTTTGCTCATCATGCTTCCTCCATCGTTCTAACCGGGTCCCTCAAGGCGTATTTTCGCCGTCGGCCTGCTCCAGCACCAGCGTCACTTCCACCAGTGTGCCGTCCCGCCAGAGGGTCATGGGCATCTCGTCGCCCACGTGGTACTGCCGCCGGGCACGCAGCAGGTCCCGGCTGGCGACGACATCGATACCGCCGGCGGCCACCACGAAGTCGCCCACCTGGACGCCGGCCTGTTCCGCGGCGGAGCCGGGGGTCACGGACTGGACCTCCACGCCCCACAGCTCCTCTCCCAGCTGGGTGCCCAAGCTCATCACCGTGACGCCCAGTACCGGCTCCGGCTGGACCTGGCCGCTGGTCAAGAGGTCATTCACCAGCCGCCGGATGGTGGAGGCGGGAATGGCAAAGCCCAGGCCCTCGACATTGGAGTAAGAGGAGCTCATTTTGATGGTGTTGATGCCCACCACCTGGCCGTATTCGTTGATGAGGGGACCGCCGGAGTTGCCGGAGTTCAAGGCGGCGTTGGTCTGGATGAGGGTCATGGTCCGGCCATCCACCCACACGTCCCGGTTGATGGCGGAGACGATGCCATCCGTCAGCGTGCCCCGCAGCTCATAACCCAGGGGGTTGCCGATGGCGTACACCTTATCTCCCACCGTCAGCTTTTCCGAATCGCCGAACCGGGCGGCGGGCAGGCCGGTCCTGTCCACCTTCAAAACCGCCAGGTCGCTGTCAGCGTCGCCGGCCACATAGCAGGCGGCGTAGCCGTGGTCATTTTCCAGGTAAATGGTGCAGTCGCTGCCGCCCTCCAGCACATGGTAGTTGGTGAGGATATAGCCGTCCTCCGAGAAGATGACGCCGGTGCCCATGCTGGCGCTCTCCTTCCCCAGCTGCACCATCACCGTCACCACGGACGGGTTCACCTGGCGGTAGACCTCCTGGGCCGTCAGCGGGGCGCCGTGGCCCTCCTCCACCGTCAAAGCAGCGCCCTGGCCGTAAGGATAGGTGGGGATGGTGATCTCCCGGGAGGGCTGGCTGTCCGGTTCGTCATAATAATAGTCGAAGGGGTCCCAGTAGTCCGCCTGGCTCCGGTTCCACAGCCAGGTGCCGCCGGCCACCGCCACGATCACCATCAGGCAGGCCAGGAATATCCAAAGGCCCTTCCGGCCTTTCCGGCGGTAAGGCCTCTGTGTTTCTTCCCTTGGCGTCTGCGGCGCCATCCGCCGAGGCAGGGGGCGGGCATACGTCTCCACCACCTCGTTCCACCGGGGCTGGCGGTAGGTCTCCACCACTTCGGCCGGGAGGGTGTTTTCCTCCCGGCCGGTCGTTTTTCTCTCGTCCATGCGGTCCTCATTCCATGGCCAGGGAGAAGGTGAACGTGGTCACGCCGTTCTCACTGGTCACATTGATCTTTTCCTTGTGCTGCTCCAAAATGGTCTTGACGATGTACAACCCCAGGCCCACGCCGTCCTTGTCCTCGCTGCGGGACTTGTCGCTCTTGTGGAACCGTTCGAACAGCAGCGGCAGCTCCTCCGCCGGGATGGTGTCCCCCAGGTTCCGCACGGTCACCCGGGCCTTGCCGTCGATGGTGGTGACGCCCAGGTACAGCGTGGAGCCGGTGCGGGCGAACTTGGTGGCGTTTTCCAGCAGGTTGTAAATGACCTGGGTGATCATGTCGTTGTCCCCCAGCACCAGGATCGGCTCCTCGGGAATGTCCGCTTCCACATCCAGATTCCGGTCCGTGATCTTCTTTTCCATGGAGATCAGCACCCGGCGCATGCTCTCGCAGATGTCAAAGTGGCTGCCGGACTTCAAGGGGTCGATGGCCTGCAGCTGGCTCACGTCCAGCATCCGCCGCACCATGCGGGAAAGGCGGCGGCTCTCATCGGAGATGATCTGCAGGTACTGCTTCTCCCGCTCCGGAGGAATGGTGCCGTCCAGAATACCGTCGGTGTAGCCGGCGATGGTGGTCATGGGGGTCTTCAGCTCGTGGGAAATGTTGGCAATAAACTCCCGCCGCTGGCGCTCCGTCTGCTGGAGGGATTCCGCCATGGCGTTGAAGGACGCCGCCAGCTCGCCGATCTCATCGTCCCGGCCGTAGTCGTTCATGCGGATGTCAAAGTCTCCCTCGGCGTAGCGCCGGGTGGCCTGCACCATCTCCCGGATAGGCTGCACCTGGCGCATGGTGGTAATGGAGGAGGCCATGAAGGAGATCATCAGCACCACAAAGGCCGTCATGAAGAACAGCCCGATAAAGCCCTGCCACATGGAGTCCAGGGAGGTCGTCGTGGACACGCCGTATACCTCGCCCACCACCTCCTGGGTCTCCGGATTCACAGCGGGCACGCCCACCACGAAGCGCCGGGTCTCATACAGTCCGCCCAGGCTGTCCCGCCGGGCGGAGGCGCCCTTTTCCAGGATCTCCCGGCTCATGGACTCCGGCATGGTGACCACCTTCCCCTCCAGGCTCTGGTCCGTGGTGAGGAGAACGTGGCCCTCCGTGTCGCAGATCATGAAGTGCACGTCGGAGACGATGGCGGCAAAGGAGGCCAGCTGCTGGAAGTCCGGGTCGCTGCGCAGGTCCTCGATGTCCATGTAGCGGCCGTTTTCCAGGTAGTTGATGGACAGCTGGCTCATGACCCGTGCCTTGGTCATGATCTCCTCGCTCTTCTGGCCCCGGGCATAGTTATAGCTCAGAGAAAAGAACGAGGCGCCCAGCAGAAGCAGCGTCAAAAGCACCATGCCGGCGGTGACGAACATCTGCCGCCAGTAGAGGCCGTGGAATTGCTTGCGTAGCTTGCTCATGCTTTCCCGCTCTTTTCCGTCTGCTGGGCGGCACCCAGCAGCTCAAACTTGTAGCCCACGCCCCAGACGGTCTTCAGTGCCCACTGGTCGGATACGTTCTCCACCTTCTCCCGCAGGCGCTTGATGTGCACATCCACGGTACGGCTGTCGCCGAAGTAGTCAAAGCCCCACACCTCGTCCAGCAGCTGGTTGCGGGTGTACACCCGGTTGGGGGTGGAGGCCAGGTGGTATAAAAGCTCCAGCTCCTTGGGGGGCGTGTCGATCTTCTTGCCGTCAACAATGAGCTCGTAGGAATCCAGGTTGATGACCAGCTTATCAAACGTCAGCTTTTTGGAGGTGTCGTTGGGGATCTCCGTCCGCCGCAGCACCGCGTTGATGCGGGCGATGAGCTCCTTCATCTCAAAGGGCTTGACGATATAGTCGTCAGCGCCCATCTCCAGGCCCTGGATGCGGTCAAAGACCTCGCTCTTGGCCGTCAGCATAATAATGGGGACCTTGGAGGTCTCCCGGATCTTGGCACAGACGGCCCAGCCGTCCATGACCGGCAGCATGATGTCCAGGAGGATCAAGTCCGGCTCCTGCTTCTGGAACTCCTCGATGGCCCGTCCGCCGTCCCCGGCGGCCCGCACGTCGAAGCCCTCCTTCACCAGGTACATTTGGATCAGTTCCGAGATATTACGGTCGTCCTCGACCACCAAAATATTGCGTCCCATGGCGCTCCCTCCCGTTTTTGCATTTGGTTATCTACATTATACCCGCTCATGGACCGGGGTGTTGAATTTTCTGTAAATTCCCGGCATACGTATCTCACGCAGCCGGCTCTGTCAAAGCCAGGCACCGGTCCTCGGCGTTCTTCGCCGCAGTCAAAAAGGCGCCAAGCCCCGCGCCGCTGACATCCCCGTCCAGCCAGACGGACAGGTCCCCCCGGCGGGAGGACACCTTCTGCAGCAGGGCGGACGCATTGCTGCTGCCCCGCAGGCTGTAGCCGGTGCGGTCAATGTCAGCGTCCAGGCAGCACCAGCCCTGGCGCTCCAGCTCCGCCGCCGTGGGGGCATCCGCCTCCGGAAGGTACACCAGCCTGCTTTGGCCACAGGTGGCTCTGTACAGCGCGGCGTTGCCCTGCTCCAGCTGCCGGCGGATGGCCTCGCCGTCCGTTCCCTCCGCCAAAATGCCCACGGCCTGTCCCGTGGCCGTCATCCGCCGCAGCAGGTCGCCCTGCTTCTCCAGAAACTCCACGGTGCAGAAAAACGCCGCCTGGCAGTTCTGCCGGTCCAGGGCGTCCAGCAGGGCGGAGACCGTCTCCGGCTCTGTGGCCCGGAAACACAGGTACACGCTCTTGCCGTCGAAGCTCTCCTCCGCCTGCCCCGCCTCCGGTGTCTGGGCGGAAGGCTCCTTGCTCTTGAGGTATTGCTCATACCGGGCGCTCATCTGGGACTTGGCGGCATCGGCAAACTGGCCGGCCTGCAGCACATAGTCCGCGTCCCGCAGCCACACCAGCCAGCCCTTGTCACTGCCGGTAACGGCGTTGGAGCCGGTGAGGCTGATGGTGGAATAGCTAAGTCCGAACACCTCCGCCACCAGAGCCGCCGGCACGAATACCACATCTCCCTTTCGGATGGCCGTGGGATAATAGGTATTGCCCTGGTTGTCCTGGGCATAGGTCTTGGTCAAATCAAAGGCCAGGGATCTCCCCGACTTGCCCGCCTCGTACAGCGCCGCCATTTTCTTGGAGGCGTTGTAGGTATAGGCGATGCCGGAATCCTCCCGGACATAGCCGGTGAACACGGAGCCGGGAATATAGAGGTAGCCGCCGGACCAGAAGGGCATGGTGTCGTCGCTCACAGGCAGGACATTGTCGTTGATGGCGGTGAAATACACGTTTTTGACGGCGCCGGCCTGCACAACGGCCATCTGCGCCAGCAGCGCCAGTGCCAGCACCAGGGCCGTCCACCTTTTCTTCATCCGGGCTCCTCCTTTCCCCTCAGATCAATTATCAATTGTATTATTTTATCACGGTTCCGCCCGGTTTGTAAAGCTGTCCAGCCCCTTCCAGGGGCCCACGGTGACGCCGGTATAATAGTGGGTCAAGATCTCCCGGAAGTCCGCCCCCTCCCGGGCCATGCGGTCGGCGCCGTACTGGCTCATGCCCACGCCGTGGCCGTAGCCGGTGACGAAAAACACCAGCTTTTCCCCCTGGACCTCCCAGGTGAAGCAGGCGGACCGCAGGCCCAGGGCACTGCGCAGGGTGCTGCCCTTCATGGCGGTGCCGCCCACCGTCACGGTCTCCACACTGCCGGCGCTGTCGGTGACGGCGCTTTGCAGCCAGCCGCTCATAGGGCCGGAGAGGTCCGCCTCCGGCCGGACCGCCAGGACCCGGGTCCTAAACTCCTCCGCTGTGAACTCCGCCCGGCTGTAATAGTTGGGGATGGCCTCCGTGTCCTCCGGGGAGGAGACCGACTGCAGGTAGGGCAGGTCGTGGAGCCACACCTCCCCCGCCGCCCGGGTCTGTCCCGCCGAACAGGAGTGGAACACCGCCAGGATCGGCTCCCCATCGTACTGGATGACCTGGCCGTCGGTATCCCGGACCGCCGTTTCCACCTTTTCCTCGTTGGCGCCGGCCTCCTCGCCCCAGTTGGCCCTGGCCCGCTCCTCGGAGCTATAGGCCTGGCAGCAGGTGGGGTCCGTGCAGATGTCGGCGGCGGAGCCGTGATTGCCGCCGGTCTCCATCTTATACAGGGTATAGGTCCGGGCCGCCACCGCCTGGGCCTTCAGGGCCTCCTGCTGGAAGGACGCCGGCATTTCCGCCCGGACCACGCCCACCAGGTATTCCCCCAGGGTCATCTCCCGCACCTCTTCCCCATCCAGCACCCGCAGCGTCACGCCGCCGTCTGCTTCGCCGGGGACGAAGGGCTCCCCCTCCGTCTCGTCCGCCGCCCGCTCTCCGCCGAACAGCTCCTCCCGGAAAGGGACGATCACCGCCAAGGGCAGGGCGAACAGCAGCACCATCAGCACCGCGGACACCGCGATGCTCTGCCGGATTTGCGATCTTCGTTTCATGGACTGCCTCCTCTTTTGCGCCGCAACAGGTTGTCCCTTCACTGTATGCGGCGGGAAGCGGAAAGATACGCCGCCGTCAATGGACAAACAGCCCGGTCCGTGGTATACTGGGGCAAGCTGAATGAATCCTCCTGAGGAAGGGAGCGCCTGTATGAAAAATCATGCCGTATTTCCCGCCCTGGCCCTGGCCGGCGGCGGAGCCGCTTTCGCCCTGCGCCTGGCCCAGGACCGCACGGGGTTTGAATCCGCCACCGGCCTGCCGATGGCCGGAAACCTGTGGGGACGCCTGCTGGTGGGTCTGCTGGTGCTGATGGGGCTTGCCTGCTTTTTACTGTCCCGAAAGCTGCCTGCGGAAAAAGAGGACGCGTTCTCCTCGCTTTCCGCCGCCCTGGCCACCCAGAGTTCCTTTCTTCTGATGCTCTTGACGGCCGGCATGTTCCTGCTGGCCCTCTCCGGTCTTTTGGAGGTGGCCGCCGCGCTGGGTCTGATCCAGGGCCCCGCCGGGCGCCTGGGCCTTCTCCAGGGAGCGCTGACCCTCGCCTCCGCCGTGTGCCTCCTCTCGGTCCTCCCCGCCTGCCGCCGCAGCGGCGCCCGGGAGGCCGCTCCGTCCGTCCGCCACGATGCCAACGGCAATTTCCTGCTGGTGGTCGTGGCCATGCTGGTAGTCCGGTTGGTGATAGCCTACCGGACGGACTCCACCAATCCGGCGCTGGAGGCCTACTATATCGATATTTTGGCCCTGGTTTTTTTGACGCTGGCCTTTTACCGCCTGTCCTCTTTCGCCTTTCGGGCCGGCCAGACCCGGCGGTTCCTGCTGTACGCCGTCCCCGCCGTGGTACTGTGCCTGGCAGCGCTGGCGGACAGCCGTCCCTTGTATGACACCCTGTTTTTCGCCGGCGCCGGTGTGACCGTTCTGGGCTTTTTGCTGCTGCGGCTGGACAGCCGCGCCCTCTCCCGGAGCAATTGATGACAGTTTACCACAAGACCTCCGCCGAAAAAAGACTTTTCGACGGAGGTCCTCTTTTTTACAACAATACGGAACAGGGTCAGCCTTGCGGCTGGCCCTGTTCCGTATTGTTTGGAAGATTGGATGAAAAGAAGTTTTGTCTCTTGCAAGTATCACTCTACAAAAGAGTTGTTAACCAAACCAGCAAGAATTGTTACAAAAGTCTTAAATCCGAGAATATTTTTATGTCAACTCTTTTTCTCCCGCAGGGCGGCGAAAAACGACGCCAGCTCCTGCCGGCACTCCTCCCCCAGAATGCCGCCCACCAGGGCCGGCCGGTTTGGAAAATCCTCCATGAACAGGTTGGTCACACCGCCGCAGGCCCCCATGGCCGGGTCCCTGGCCCCGTACCACACCCGGCGGACCCGGGCGTTGAGGATCGCTCCGGCGCACATGGGGCAGGGCTCCAGGGTCACGTACAGTTCGCATTCGTCCAGCCGCCAGGTGCCCAGGGTCTCGTTGGCCTGGGCGATGGCCTCCATCTCCGCGTGGGAGGCAGTGGCGCGTTTTTCCTCCCGGCGGTTGCGGCCCCGGCCCACCACCACGTCCCCCCGAACGATGACGCAGCCCACCGGCACCTCTCCGGCGGCAGCGGCCTCCCGGGCCAGCTCCAGGGCCTGGCGCATGTACACTTCCTGTTTTTGTGGCATGTTTTTCCTCCTTGTCCGCATGAAAGCTGGCATATTTGTCCAAACTCTCCATAGTTATGAACCAGGAGGGACAACGCCATGAAAACCGCTTTGATCGCAAAAAAGCCCCAGCCGGACCCGGAGCTCCCGGTCCTAAAGGCGGAGCTGCTGGCCGCCCAGGGGGAGCTGGCCTTCGCCTACCAGCAGTTCGACCAGGCTCTGGCGCCGGAGCTGGTGGAGTGCTGCATCTACCAGATCAGCGCCGCCAAGGCCCGGTGCGACTATCTCATCCGTGTCATCAAGGAACGCACCCCCCAGCGCGGCGCAGCTGGCGAACCGCGGACCGGCAGCCAGCAGCGCAGCGCCTTTGCATCTGACGAGGAGGACGCCCTGTGGACTTGAATCAGAAAATCATCGCCGCCCTGGTGGGCGGCTTTCTCCTCATCGCCCTGCTGCGGGTATTCCGGGCGCCGCTGCGGCTGGCCTTTCGCCTGGCGGTGAACACACTGCTGGGCTTCGCGGCCCTGTGGGCCGTCCACGCCACTGCCGGCATCACCGGCATCGCCCTGGGCGTCAACCTCTGGAACGCCCTGGTGGTGGGCATTTTGGGGGTGCCGGGACTGGTGCTGCTGCTGCTTACACAATGGGTATTATAGCCATATCCGCGGAGTCTCGCCCTCTCCGCGGTTTCTTTTTGAAAATCGAATATGAGATTTCAAGAGCTATTAGGAGCTATTCAAAGAAAATCAAAGATTTCACAGAGATAAATCATTTTTTTGTTGACACGTTCCGCTCCCTGTGTTATAAATATCCTTGCTCCGATTTTAACCCGGAGCTCTTGATTTGTAAAGCGAAGCAAATTATATATGTACGGAGGAAACACCATGTCCACTTTTATGGCAAACAAGGCCAACATCGAGCGTAAGTGGTACATCCTGGACGCCGCCGGTAAGCCCCTGGGCAAGACCGCTGTCCGGGCTGCCGACCTGCTGCGCGGCAAGACCAAGCCCACCTACACTCCCCACGCCGACTGCGGCGACAACGTCATCATCATCAACGCCGGCAAGGCTGTCCTGACCGGCAACAAGGGCACCCAGAAGATCTACCGGACCCACTCCGGTTGGGTCGGCGGCTTGAAGGAGACTCCCTACCGCATTCTGATGCAGGAGAAGCCCGAAGTCGCCATGCGGGTGGCTATCCGCGGCATGATGCCCAAGAACACCGTCTCCAAGGATTCTCTGAAGCGTCTGCACATCTATGCTGACGCGAACTACGAGCAGCAGGCGCAGAAGCCCGTGGCTCTGGAAGTTTAATAAGGAGGATTAAGAGAATGTATCAGTCTAAGAAGCCTTACCTGTATGGCACCGGCCGTCGGAAGTCCTCCGTGGCCCGCGTCCATCTGTTCCCCAACGGCACCGGCTCCATCACCATCAACGGCCGTGACATCGACGATTACTTCGGCCTGGATACTCTGAAGATGGTCGTCCGTCAGCCCCTGGAGCTGACCGGCAACACCGGCAAGATGGATATCGTTGCCACCGTCGCCGGCGGCGGCGTTTCCGGCCAGGCCGGCGCCCTGCGTCACGGCATCTCCCGCGCCCTGCTGCTGGCCAGCGAGGACAACCGCGCCATTTTGAAGAAGGCCGGTTTCCTGACCCGCGATCCTCGTATGAAGGAGCGCAAGAAATACGGCCTGAAAGCCGCCCGTCGTGCTCCCCAGTTCTCCAAGCGCTGATTTTGTTATCAGTTACCCCGGAAAACTTCGGTTTTCCGGGGTTTTCTTATGTCAAAAGTTACGATACCTAAATCTAAGGGGTCTATTTTTTCAAAAAGCGCACCACAATATATTGTGGTGCGTAACCTTTTATAGCACAATTTTTGAGGTTAAATTTGCGGTGGGAAGCCTTTTTTTGAGGGTTTGAGGTTAAATTTGCGGTGGGAAAACCGCCCAGAAATTGGTATCCGCACATCTAATCACGACTCTGTTTTTCTTCATCCTGCGTTCTATGGATAATGAGCAATGGTTTGTTCTTCGCTCTGAATCTCGAATGATCGTCCCCCATCTGAAAACAGAATTTGAGCGCAGAAAAAGGGCCGTTGCAGAATTTGGCATTCTGCAACGGCCCACTCCATTAAAAAATCAGTTTTGCCTTCTTAGGCTTCCTCGCATACTTCTCTCGCGGCTCACTCTCAATCCGCTCCCAGTATTGTTCAATGTGTTTTCTGGTAAACTGAACCTTACCGCCTGGGCAGGACTGATAGTATCCGATTTTCTTGTTCTCACGCATTTTATCCAAGGTAGTTAGCGATACTCCAAGAATGGCTGCCGTCTCTCTTCGGTTAAACAGTTCCATCGTAATTTGCTCCTTCAAAAAAATGGATTTGTGGGCAAATGCCCCTTCACTATAAATGGAGAAAAAGGTGGGGCAAATGAAACCCCCTAATGGCAAATAAGTTCAAATTAGTTTTCTTCGGGACGGTTACAATCAGGGAGTTTGAAGAATACTCTTACTCCAGGATGGGGGCCGCTCAGGAGTTCATCAACTACAATAACGCCAACCCCGCAATCAACTTCAAAGGAAGCCGCGTTATCTGGTGTGTCGTTGGCTGTATTGTCCTCGTTTCTCAACGAGAACCGCTTTCTGCCGGCGAACCGCTCCCGGAGGTGAAAAATCTGTAATTCAAGCTCCGCAATTATTTGCTCTGCTTCTCTTTCCGTGTACTCATACGATGCTGGCTCAGCGCAATTCCCGAGTTTCTTTAGATCCTTGATGATGCCCGTCATTCTCTTTTCGACAATACGCCGAAATCGCTCGTGTTTGACTTCATTCATGCCAGGGTTCCTCCCATTCCACAATATCTGAGGCTTTGGTAGATTCCTCATTACAGGCCCCGTTTTCGCTTGTTCCTGCGCTCTCCCTGTCCATTTCCGGAGTGGGGATGGCTGTTATCGGGAACACATCATAATTGCCCTCAGCAGCGCTGGAAAGGCCACAGGAGGCCAAGAAACGCTCTTGTGCCTCCGGTGTCAGGTCAGAAAAGTAGATTTCAAACATTTGGCTAAAAATCTGATATTATTATACCAGAGAGAATCCAGATCATGAAGCCCCATTTTTCTCTCATTCTATGGTGTATGCGTAATTGTGCGGCAGGTCGCGAGGATGCCCTCTTTGATCCCCCCCTTTGTTTGAGGTTAAATTTGCGGTGGGAAACATTTTTAAGTCCTGAAACCGTTGCGGCACAATGGATACGAGTTTGTGGGCCGGCGCAGTACGGTCTGAAGGCCGCCCGTCGTGCTCCCCAGTTCAGCAAGCGCTGATTTTTGCTGCGAGCCTTTTCAAAAGAGCCATCCCAAGTGGGATGGCTCTTTTTCATTCGTTTGAAGCGCCCGCCATGCTTTTATCATTGCCCATTTTCGGAAATATCTCTATAATGGTAGCAACGAAAACCTTTGGGAGGCCGCCCTATGAAGTTCATCCATCTGTCTGACCTGCACATTGGCAAACGGGTCAACGAGATCTCCATGATCGAGGATCAAGCATATATTCTGACCCAAATCATCCGCATCATCGACGGGGAACGCCCCGACGCGGTGGTCATCGCCGGGGATGTCTACGACAAATCCATCCCTCCCGCCGAGGCGGTAACGCTGTTTGACGACTTTCTCTGCCGCTTGGCAAAACGGAGTCTCCCCGTGCTCATCATCAGCGGCAACCACGACTCCCCGGAGCGGCTGGCCTTCGGCGGCCGGCTCATGGCAGGGTCGGGCATCCACCTTGCCCCCGTCTATGACGGCATAGTGGAGCCGGTCACCCTCTCCGACAGCCACGGCGACGTCCGCTTTTGGCTGCTGCCCTTCATAAAGCCCGTCCATGTGAAGCACTGCTTCCCCGACGCCGGCATTGAAAGCTGCACGGACGCCCTCCGCACCGCGGTCGAGCACATGGGCGTGGACTTCACCGGCCGGAACGTACTGGTGACCCACCAGTTCGTCACCGGCGCCGCCACCTGCGAATCCGAGGAGATCAGCGTGGGCGGCTCCGACAATGTGGACATCTCCGTGTTCGACGGGTTCGACTATGTGGCCCTGGGCCACCTCCACGGTCCCCAGAACGTCGGCTCCAGCCGCGTCCGCTACTGCGGCACCCCCTTGAAATACTCCTTCTCCGAGGCAGGCCACTATAAAAGCGTGACCGTGGTGGAGTTGGGAGAAAAGAACGACCTGCGGCTGCGCACCGTTCCCCTAACGCCCCGGCATGACCTGCGGGAGATCACGGGCACCTTCGCGGAGCTGACGGACAAGGCTTTCTATTCCACCGCCGGCACGGAGGACTATCTTCACATCATCCTCACCGATGAGGAGGATGTGGCGGAGGCTGTGGGCCGGCTGCGGGTGATCTATCCCAACCTTATGAAGCTCAGCTACGACAACACCCGTACCCGTACTGACCAGGTGGTGGGAAGCGCGGAGAACGTGAAAAGCAAGTCACCGCTGGAGCTGTTTGAGGAGCTGTACGCGCTGCAGAACAACCAGCCCATGAGCGGGGAGCAGCGAGCCTTTACTCAAGAGCTCATCGAGTCTATCCAGGAGGGGAACGTATGAGACCGCTGAAACTGACCATTGCCGGCTTCGGCCCCTACGCGGGAAAACAGGAGCTGGATTTTGCGGTCCTGGGCCACCGGGGCCTGTACCTCATCACCGGCGACACCGGCGCCGGAAAAACCACCATTTTCGACGCCATCACCTTCGCCCTCTTTGGGGAGGCCAGCGGCGATAGCCGCAGCGCGGACATGCTGCGGTCCAAATACGCCCGGGACGAGGACCCCACCTTCGTAGAGCTGACCTTCGCCTACGGCGGCAAAACGTACACCGTCCGCCGGAACCCCGAATACGAGCGGGCCAAGGCGAAAGGCACCGGCACCACCAAACAGCCGGCCAGCGCCCAGCTGACCTACCCGGACGGCCATTCCGTCACCAAAACGAAAGAGGTGGACCAGGCGGTCCAGGGCATCATTGGCCTAACCCGGGAGCAGTTTTCCCAGGTGGCCATGATCTCCCAGGGGGAATTCCGCAAGCTGCTGCAGGCGGACACCCGGGAGCGGCAAAAAATCTTCCGGGACATCTTCGGCACAGGTCTGTATGTGACGCTGCAGGAACAGCTGAAGGCCAAGGCCACGGAGCTGAAAATCCAGCGGGAGCAGGCGGATGTCAGCATCCGCCAGTATGTGGAGGGCATCGCCTGCCATGAGGACTCCCTGCTGGCCGCCGATGTGAAGAAGGCCAAGGAAAACGGCCTGCCCATCACAGAGATCCAAGGTCTTTTGGAGCGGCTTTTGAAGGAGGATACCGCCGCCCAGGAGGCACTCAGCGGGCAGCTCTCCCAGTTGGACGGGCAGCTGGAAACGGCGGTGGCGCAGCTGGCAAAAGCCGCGGCGTACCGGACCGCGAAGCGTTCCTTGGCCGAAAAAGCCCTCCAGGAAGCGGAAAGAGCCGCGTCTTTGGAGCAGCTGGCAGCCTCATTGGCTGCCGCCCAGGCCACAGTACCGGAGCAGGAAGCCATCGCAAAGCAGATCACATCCATGGAGCTTCTGCTGCCGTCCTATGATGAGCTGAACGCCAAGACCGGGGAGCTGGCAAAAAAGGAAAAAGCCCTGTCGGACACCGCCGCGGCCCAGGAGGATGCCCAGCGGCGCAGCGCCGCGCTGACCGCCGAAATCGCCGCCCTCAAGGAAGAGCGCAAAGGGCTGGAGTCCGTCAGTGCCGAACAGGAAAAGCTCCAGGGGCAAAAGCAGACCCTTCTGGACCGCAGGGAAACGTTCCGGGGCCTGGCGGCGGACATGGATGCGCTGCGCCGCCAGAAGGCGGAACTGAATCGGCTGCAAAAGGCGTACTTGGCAGCGGAAGCCAGGTCCTCCCGGCTTCGCCGGGACTACGACGCCCAGAACAAGGCGTTTTTGGATGAGCAGGCCGGCATCATCGCCTCCTCCCTGTCTGTCGGGATGCCCTGCCCGGTGTGCGGCTCCACGGAGCACCCCCACCTGGCGGTCCTCTCAGAGGACGCGCCCACGGAAGCCCAGGTGAAAGCCGCGAAGGCCGCTTACGAAAAAGCCCAGAGAGAAACCGAGCAGGCCAGCGGAAATGCCAGCACCCAGCGGGGCATCGTGAATTCCGCCGAGGACGCCATCCGAAAGGCCATTGTGCCGCTGCTGGGAGAAATGCCCTTGGAGGATGCGCAGGCTGCCGCCAAGGCCCAGGAAGCCGCACTCACCGGGGAGATCACGGACGTGGAGCAGAAGCTGGCCTTTTTGCGGCGGCAGGCGTCCCGCAAAGCCCAATTGGACGGTCTCATCCCGCAAAAGGAAGCAGCCTTGCTCACCTTGGACACAGCCCTTACCAACGCCAAGGCGCAGCTTGCCGGGCTCTCCGCCTCCCTTTCGGAGCTGAACGCCCAGATCGGCACACTGCGCTCCAGGCTGCCCTTCCCGGACAAAGCCGCCGCCCTAACGGAGAAGGCCGCGCTGGAGAAGCAGCGGAGCGGGCTGAAAGCCGCGCTGACCGCCGCCGAGGCCGCCCACAGCGCCTGCAAAGAGGAGCTGGCGGGTATCCGCGCCGCCATGGAGCAGCTGCGGGGCCAGCTGGCCGCGGAACCGGAGGCGGACGCGGAGGTCCTGGAAGCCCGGAAAGCGGACCTCATCGCCCGAAAAAATGATATTACGAAAGCCCAGAAGGACCTCCACGCCCGTATCACCGCCAACGCCTCCGCCCAGGGGAACATCGCCGCCAAGGCGCGGGAAATGGAGGCACTGGAAACCCGGTACGCCTGGATGAAGGCCCTCTCCGACACCGCCAACGGCACCGTCACCGGCAAGGACAAGATCATGCTGGAAACCTACATCCAGACCACCTATTTCGACCGTATTCTGGAGCGGGCCAATATCCGCCTGCGGAAGATGTCCGGTGGGCAGTATGACCTCAAGCGCCGGGGAAAAGCCACCAACCAGCGCAGCCAGAGCGGGTTGGAGCTGGACATCGTGGACCACATCAACACCACGGAGCGCAGCGTCAACACCCTCTCCGGCGGCGAGGCCTTCCTGGCCTCTCTGGCCCTGGCCCTGGGCCTTTCCGACGAGGTGCAGATGTCCACCGGCATCCATCTGGACACTCTGTTCGTGGACGAGGGCTTCGGCTCCCTGGACTCCGAGGCGCTGAGCAAGGCCTATCTGACCCTGGCGGGCTTGACGGAGGGCAACCGCCTGGTGGGCATTATCTCCCACGTCGCCGAGCTGAAGGAGAAGATCGACAGGCAGATCGTGGTGAAGAAAGAACTCTCCGGCGGCAGCCGGGCCACCATCATCGCCTAATAGCAAGCCGGCAAACGCCGCGGGTCAAAGCCATTGCTTCGACCCGCGGCGTTTTCTGGACTGCCGCCTGCCTTACCGGAAAGCCCAAACACCGGAGCAGCGGACACAGATCGTTTACAATTCCGGCGTTGAAAAGAATTGACCGGGTGGTCTGTTTATGCTACAATCAAAAACAGACCGTTCGGTCTTTTTTATTGGAGGCACCTGTATGAAACGTGAAGAGAAAAACGCCCTGTCCCGGCAGCGGATCCTGGACGCGGCCATGGAGGAGTTTTCCCGGCGGGGCTACGAGGGCGCGTCCTTGAACACCGTCTGCGCCGAAAAAGGCCTTTCCAAGGGGATCATTTACCATTACTTCAGCGATAAGGACGACTTGTATTTATTGTGCGTGAAAACCTGCTTTGACGACCTCACCTCGTATCTGCGGGACACTGTCCGCCTGCTGTCCGGCTCTGTTGAGGAAAGGCTGCAGCGTTATTTCGACGCCAGGCTCCGCTTTTTCACGGAGCATCCCCTGTACCTGGGCATCTTTACCGGCGCTGTGTGCGACCCGCCGCCGGGGCTTGTCCCCGCCATTGCGGAGCGCCGCCGGACCTTTGACGATCTGAACATCTCCGTGCTGACGGAGCTGCTCAACAGCGTTCCCCTGCGGGAGGGGCTGTGTGTGCAAACCGTGGCGGAGGATTTCAGAGTATATATGGACTTTTTCAACCTGCATTTCAAGGCGGCCTGCGCCGCCGGAGCCGACAGCGGCGACCTTCTGCGGGAACATGAAGAAAGGTGTCACCGGCAGCTGAACATCCTGCTGTACGGTGTATTTGGTGAACAACATGAAACAACCTAATTCCGCCTCAAAAGAATCCCTGCTCTCCGAGGTAAAGCCCTCAAAGGCCATCGTCCAGCTGGCGGTCCCCGCCACTCTGGCACTGCTGGCCAAGGCCGTATACAACATTGTGGACACCGCCTAATTGTGGACACCGCCTACATCGGCATGCTGGACAGCGACATCGCCCTGGCCGCCGTAGGCGTGACGCTGCCGCTGCTGCTGATCATGGTCTCCATCGAAAACATTTTCGCGGCAGGCGCCTCGGTCCTGGCCGGTCGCCAGCTGGGTGCCGGAGAGCGGGAAAAGGCCAACGAGACCGTCACCACCATCGTCGGCTTTTCCATGTTTGTGGGCGCGGCCCTGTGCGTGCTGGGCATCATTTTCATAGAGCCGCTGCTCACCGCCTTCGGCGCGTCGCCGGCGGTTCTCCCCTAGGCCGAGGGCTACGCCTTCTGGATGTTCATCGCCGCCCTTTTCAACCTTCCCGCCCAGAGTCTGAACTGCGCCGCCCGGGCGGAATCCTCCGTGAAGATCTCCTCCGTGGCTGTTATCACCGGCGCGGCCCTCAACGTTGCGCTGGACCCGGTCTTTATGTTCTCCTGGGGTCTTAACATGGGCGTGGAGGGCGCTTCCCTGGCCACCACCATCTCCCAATGCGTCACTTTTTTGATCCTCATGTGGTTCTACCTCAGCGGGCGCTCCATCATCAAGGTCAAGCCCCGGTATTTCAAGCTCTCGGGCCGCTTCCTGTGGTCGGTCACCGCCATCGGCATCCCCACGGCGGTCATCCAGATCTGCCTGGCAGTTGCCACCTCTCTGACCAACATCGCCGCCAAGCCCCTGCCGGATTCCGACTTGATCATCGCGGCCTACGGCGTGGTGCAGCGCTTGATCCTGATCGGCTGCTATGTGGTCATGGGCTTTATGCAGGGGTATCAGCCCGTGGCCTCCTACGCCTTCGGCGCCAAAAACGAGGACCGCTTTCACGAATCGGTGCGCTTCGCCCTAAAGGGCGCGCTGCTGCTGACTGTGCTGGTGGCGGGGGTGTATATTCTGTTGTCGAAGCCCCTCATTCTGCTGTTCAACCGCAATCCCCTGGTGGTGGAGGTCGGAAAGTGGCTGCTCGTCTCCCAGGTAGCCCTCTACCCGGCCTTTGGCCTGTGCTATATGATGACCATCACCTTCCAGACCATCGGCTCTTCCAGGATGGGACTGTTCCTGTCCTTGATCCGCCAGGGGCTGTTCTACGTGCCGTTTATTCTGACTCTGCCGAAGCTTCTGGACGTATCCGGTATTTACCTCTCCCAGCCCTTCGCGGATGTACTGACGATCTTTGTCTGCCTCTTCCTCGTCAAGCCCATGAAACGCATGGCGTCGAAGAACATGAACAAGCCGGCTGCCGCATGACCGCGGAGCCCACACGGTCCATACGAAAAGAAAGCCACCCGTACGGGTGGCTTTCTTGATTTTCACAAAACTGTCTCCGCCGCCAGCAGCAGGCCGTACAGCACCGGCTGGTGGAGAAGATAGACCACCAGGGAATGACGGCCCAGCCAGCCCAGCACCGGGACAGGCCGCCGGTGCCTTCCCCGCTCCGGTCCCTCCCCGGCAAGCCAGAGGGCGTGGAGAAAATACCCCACGCCGTACAGGAAGATCCAGGGCAGCATGGGAAAGTAATCCGACGAGGTGAACTCCGGCGCCGGGAACCCCAGGAAATTGCCAAGGGGCCCCGTGTGATACAGCCACGCCGGCAGCAGGCGGCAGCCGGCGATGAGGCCGCTTTCTATTTGCCGCGTCAGGCCGAACAGCGCCGCGCAGGCCAGCAGTCCCCACTGGGGCGGACAGCGCTCCAGCTGCCGCCGCAGGCCGTGAAAGAGCAGGCAGGCCGTACCCAGAAACGTCAAAATCCCCCACCGGATGGGGTCCTCCGGCAGCACGACCATGGTCACCGCCCACACCAGGGCCCCGGCGGCCAGCAGCAGCAATCCGTGGCGCACGGAACGGCGGCTGAACCGCTGGCAAAAGCCCGCCAGCAGAATAAAGGACCAGCAGATGAACTGCTGCCACAAAAAGCCCGGCCAGCCGTCATACCAGGGAAGGTCCAGGCCGTGGAGGTTCACCAGGTCCCAGACGGCGTGGTAGCAGATCATATGGACCAGGGCAAAGCCCCGCAGGGCGTCCACCGCCGGATAGCGGCTCCCCCGAACTGTCGCCGCCTCCATCAGCGAAGTTTTTTGCGCAGCTTGTCCTTGACCTCGGGGGTAAGGGCCTTGGACACCGCCCGCACAGGCAGGGGCGGCACGGAGCAGAACTTTTTCCGCACCTGGTCGAAGGGTTCCAGGGCGTAGGCGGCGAAGAACGCCGCCCGGTCCGCCGGCCGCTGGATGGGACAGGCCAGCCGGGGATTCCCCGCGATGGCCCGCTCCGCCGGGAAGGCCTGCCGGGCCAGGGGCAGCTGGTCGAACAGGTGGCTGCCGTGGGGGGTGTTCACCAGCAGCAGGGAAACGCCCCGCTCCTGCTGCTCCGGCAGCTCCTCCGGCCGCAGGCCCCAGAAGTCACCCAGCGTAAAGTCACCGGGCCGGTTCATGGAGGTATAGGCGCAGGTATGGCAGCTGGGCCGCAGGAACAGTGCCCGGCCGAAGGCACGGCCGAACTCCGTGGCGAACAGCGGCGCGGAATCCACGCTGCCGTCGGTATAAACAGTGGTGAAATGGCTGTCCTTCCAGCCGGTGACCTTGTTGCGGAAGCGCACCACCTGGAGGCTCTTGCCCTTGCGCTTTTCAATGGAGCGGACCATATCCTCCCACACGCCGGGGGAGGGGACGCCGTGGCACACCAGGTCGCAGGTGGTGAGGTTTTCCGGCCGGCAGCCCAGGTAGCGGTACAGGCCGTCCACCTGGCAGGGGGTGCCGGAAAACAGCACCGGCTTTGTCTGCAGCCAGCGCTTTACCTCCCGGTAGCAGTCCCCCAGGTCGCTTTGGACGTACTTGGCGCCACGCAGCCGCCACAGGTCCTCCTTGCGGAAGCAGGCCACGTGCCGCAGGTGTTGCCGGCCGTCCAGGGCGGCGCCGAACACCACGCCGCCGCTTTCCAGAATATACTCCGCCAGCACGGAAAACACGCCGCCGGAGGTGGAATCCTTGCGGACGCTCTCGTCCCGGTTCCAGGCGGCAAACACCGCCGGCAGGGGCCGGGGCTCCCGGGGGTGCAGGGCGGGACAGACGGCGGTGCAGTGTCCGCAGCGGACGCAGGCCTCCTCATGGACGGCGGGATAGAGGAACCCCTCCTTGTCCCGCTCCATGGAGATGGCGTCCTTGGGGCAGCCGCTGGCGCAGGCGCCGCAGCCGGTGCAATGGCTCCGCTCCGCCAGGACGGGCGTTTTCCGCTCCTCCTGCTCGGCGGAGACCTCCTCCCGGAAGTCCTCATCCGCCAGAGCGGCGCGCAGATAGGTAAGAGAGCTTTGCCGGGCCTCCTCCAGGCGCCGGTCCACAGACGCCCAGTCGATGGCGTCGTCCAGGCCGGCGGTGTCGCCTTTGCCGATGATGCGCCCGGTGAGGCCCAGGCGGCTCAAGATACTGAAAGTGCGGGAGCTCTCCGGCGCCGCCAGCTCCGACGGGGCCACGGCGGTGAAAAAGGGCTTTTGGAACTGCACGGAGAATACCGTCCCGTGGAAGGAGTTGGTACACACATAGCTGGCGTTTTGGAACAGGCCCAAAAACTCCGCCGGGCCGGCGTCCAGCACACATTTGGCCTTGGGGTGGACCTTCTGGCGGATGCCGCACAGCTGCACCACAGGCAATCCCGTCTTTTCCGCCAGGGCATGGATATAGGGCGCCAGGGCGCCGGGCTTACTGATGCAGTAGCAGAGGATATAGCCCTTCTCCGCCGGGGGCTGGGCGATGGCACCCCACTCCTCCCGGTCCAGCAGCAGTGTGGGGTCCAGCACCACCGGCACAGTCTTTCCGGTGACCTCCTCCACGATGACCTGGCCCTGGCGCTCCCGGACAGAGACATGGGAAAAGCCGGCAAGATACCCCCGCAGCTCCTCCTCCATGCCCTCCGGCACATGGGGAATGCCGAAGGAGGGGGCGTAGGCGATCTTCCGCCGCCGGGAAAAGGCCCCGAAAAACACCGGGTCGAACCGGCCGTCAGGGAAGATCTTCGGATTCCAAATCTGGTCGCTGCCGGAGAGGATCACATCATAGGGCAGCTCCGCGTTCTCCAGCTCCTCCAGGCTTTCAAAGCGATGGCCGGAGATGCGCAGGTACTGCTTGGAAAACTCCTCGAACCGCTGGTAGCGGGCCTTCAGCGGCGCGTAGTGCAGGGCGGTGTGAACGTCGGCGGCGGCACTGCCCAGGCCGGTGGGTCTGCGGAAGAGGTCGTTGTTCTGGTTGACGTAATAGTCCACGATCTCGCACTGGCTGCCGCAGCGCTCCACAGAGCGCTCCGTGGCGTAGGCCTGGAGCAGGGCGCCGTAGTGATGGATATGGTAAAAGGTGACAAGTCCTGTCTTCAACTGAGAGACTTCCTTTCTGTTACGGCAGGTCCGGCGGAATGATGTTCACGGGGCTGAGCAGGTCGTCCTCCTCCACCCACTCCCGCACATCCACCACGTCAAACTCCGTCTCCGTCCGGCGGATGACCACCCGGCTGAGGCCGGCGTTGATGACCAGGCGGCGGCACATGGGGCAGGAGGTGGCATCGGAGAGGAGCTCGCCCGTCCGGGCGTCCCGGCCCACCAGGTAGATGGTGCCGCCCACCATGTCCCGCCGGGAGGCGGAGATGATGGCGTTGGCCTCGGCGTGGACGCTGCGGCACAGCTCGTACCGCTCGCCCCGGGGCACCCGCATGGCCTCCCGGGAGCAGTAGCCCATGTCCACGCAGTTGGCACGGCCCCGGGGGGCGCCGTTATAGCCAGTAGAGATGATCTCGTCGTTTTTCACGATGATGGCGCCGTAGACCCGGCGCAGGCAGGTGGCCCGCTCCAGTACGGTCTGCGCGATGTCCAGATAGTAGTTTTCTTTACTGATACGGTCCATAGGCATCCCTCCGCTATCATGATGATTTATTTTAACACGGCCCCGCCGCCTTGGCAAGAAAAGAGACGAGTTTCCCACCATCTGGCACGGTTTTGCCGCAAAGGCGCGAAAAAGCGGACGCCGCGGCGTCCGCTTCTCCATTCAATCCAGCTTGCCCGCCCGGACGGCGATGAGCTCCGCCGCCACGGAGACGGCGATCTCCGCCGGCGTTTCCGCCCCGATGGCAAGGCCGATGGGGGCGTGGAGGCGGGCGTATTCCTCCGCCGTGAAGCCCGCCGCCAGCAGCCGCTCCCGGCACAGGGCCAGCTTTTTCCGGGAGCCGATGCACCCCAGGTACTTGGCCCCGCTGCGGAGGGTCTGGGAGAGAACCTCGTAATCCGCCTGGTGGCCCCGGGTCATGATGACCACATAATCATCCGCCGTGACTGTCACCGCTTGGGAAACGTCCTTAAACGCCCCGCAGACCGTTTCCTCCGCCGCTGGGAACAGGGCCGGGTCCGTGAACTCCGGCCGGTCGTCGTACACCACAGGCCGGAACCCCGCCGCCGCGATGACCGGCACCAGGGCTTGGGACACGTGGCCGCCGCCGAAAATATACACCTTCCCCGCCCGGACCACCTGCATACTGGTCCAGCCGTCCCGGACCACTGTCCGGCTCTCCAGCAGTCCCTCCGGAGGAGCTTCCGTCAAATGGCGGAAGCCGGCGCGGCTGCCGGTGCCCATGTCCGTCACCCGCTCCCCCTCCAGGCGGCGGATGAGCCAGGTATCCTGGTCACCGCCGGAGGCCTCCACCACGTCCCGCAGCACGGCGATGACGTGCCGGTCCCCGCCGGGCAGGAACTGGAAGTGCAGCGACACATCGCCGCCGCACACCATGCCCAGGCTTGCCGCGTCCCCCTGGACGAAGCGGAAGTCCCGCACCCCGCAGCCGCCGCTCTCCAGCAGCTCCGCCGCCAGGCGCTGGGCCTCGTACTCCACATTGCCGCCGCCCACGGTGCCGGCGGATGCGCCATCGGCAAACACCGCCATCATGGCTCCGGCGCCCCGGGGCGTGGAGCCGCCGGAGGCAAGGATGCTCACCAGCTCCACCGGCTGGTCCGCCTCCAGAGCGTGGACCACCCGCCGCCAGAATTCCCGCATGTCAGCCGATGCCTCCCTTCACGACGGCGCCCAGGATGAGTACCAGCACCGTCACACCGCAAAAGCCGTATTTCGCCAGAGGATAGAACCATGGACCCAAAGGCTTCTCCCGGGCCAGGTTCACCTGCTCCAGACACCCCTCCCGGCCGTACACCCAGTAGAAGAATACGCCGGCCAGCAGAGCGCCCACCGGGCAGGCGTAAATGGAGCAGATGTCCATCCATCCGGAGACGATGCCCTGGATGGAAAGGCCCACAGCCAGGCCCACGGCGCCGATGACCGCCACTGCCTGGCGGCGGCTGAGGCGCAGCTTTTCCTGGAGGGTGGCGGTGGGGGCCTCAAAGAGGTTCACCAGGGACGTAAAGCCCGCGAACAGCGCCGCCACGAAAAACACCATCATGATGACCGTGCCGCCGGGCATGGTCTTGAACAGGTTGGGCAGGAAGATGAACATGAGGCCCGGGCCGCTTTTATCCAGGGTCTCCCCCGCCGTGGCCATGGCGGGGATGATGACCATGGCCGCAAGCAGCGCCGCCATGGTGTCGAAAAAGGCCACCGTCCGGGCGGAGGAGGGCACATCCTCATTCTTGGAGAGGTAGGAGCCGTAGATCAGTGTGCCGTTGCCGGCGATGGACAGCGAGAAAAACGCCTGCCCCAGGGCGTAGACCCACACCATGGGGTCCAGCAGCTCCTTCGGCCGCAGCACGAAGATATAGCGGTAACCGTCCATGGCGCCGGGCAGGCCCGCGATATAGATGGCCAGCACCAGAAACAGGATGAAAAACACCGGCATGAGGACCTTGTTCACCTTTTCGATGCCGCCGCTGATGCCAAAGGCCATGACCAGGAAGGTCACCACCATGGCTGCCGCCTGCCAGGCGGTGTTGCCCCAGGCAGAGGCCGTGGCGGAAAAATAAGCGTCGAAGCCCGCCACGCCGTCGTTGGCCAGCACAGCGCCGGTAAAGGCGCCCACGGCATACTTCAACAGCCAGCCCACCACCACGGAATAGCCGATGGCCATGGCCAGGGAGCCTGCCACCGGGATGAGTCCCAGGGCCTCGCCCCAATCCCTGCGGCCGGTGCGCCGCTGGGCGGCGGCGCCGAAGGCCGCCATGGGCCCGCCGCCGGTGGCCCGGCCGAAGGCCATCTCCCCGATGACGCCGGTGGAGGCGATGAGCACCACGAACAGGATATAGGGAATCAAAAAAGTGGCGCCGCCGTAGCGGGACATGCGGGCGGGAAACAGCCAGATGTTGCCCATGCCCACCGCGGAGCCGATGCAGGCCAGCTGAAACCCCCACTGGGACCGGAAGGCATCCCTGCCGGCAGTCGTTTTTTGCCGTGTCATACGGTCTCTCTCCTCTCCATTCCTGCGGACCCGTCACGCCGTGAGGCGCCGGACCTCCTCGTCCAGCAGCCGCATGGCCTCGTCCAGATAATACTGCATGGGCTGGCCCGGCCCCACCGCCAGGCGGATGCTGCACCGCTGGGAGGGCAGCAGGATCTTCACCGCGCCGCTGGCGCCGATGGCCTCCGCCATGCGGGGCGTCACCTCCCCCAGAAGGCCGTTGGCCGCCAGGACGCCCACGGGGCCCAGCAGGATGTGGGCTCTGCCGGCGCCGAATACCACGGCGTTCTCTCCGGTGGCTCCCTCGTCGGCGCCGCCCTTGAGCATGGCAGCGGTGGCAAGGGCATTGGTGCCCAGAGCCCGGACCCACAGGTCCGGAAAGTCCTTTTTCACCGCCTCCGCCAGGGCCCGGCCCATGCCGCCGCCCTGGCCGTCCACAATGGCGACCAGCAATTCCGTACGCTTCATACCCGCTACCTCGTTTTCACATATATAGTATCAGCATACCCCGCCGCGGCAGGAATTGTCAACGGCAATCGCATTTTCCTTGACGGTGCCCCCCATCTCCGGTATAATAAAGCAAACGCGGTCCAGAAGGTCCGCACCGCAATCGCTTCCCCCCTTTATCTATGCGCAGCAAAAGCCGCGCCGCATGTCAGAAGGCATACCCTCCCAGGGGGTATGCTGTTTTTTTGCTCAGAAAGGAGCGGAATCTATGGAGCTTTCCGACTTTTTCCGCCAGCACCCCACCGGCGCCGTGGCCTTTTCCGGCGGTGTGGACTCCTCGCTGCTGGTGTGGGCCGCCGCCCGGTACGGTAAGGGCTGGCGGGCCTATTACGTCCACTCCCCCTTCCAGCCGGCCTTTGAGCTGGCAGACGCCCGGCAGGTGGCAAGCCAGTGCGGCCTGCCGCTGACGGTGCTGGAGCTGAACGTCCTGCAAAACAAGACCGTGGCCGCCAATCCGGCGGACCGCTGCTACCACTGCAAGCACTGTATCTTCTCCGCCATTTTGGACCGGGCCCGGCAGGACGGCTGCCCCCTGGTCATCGACGGCACCAACGCCTCCGACGACGCCGGAGACCGCCCCGGCATGCGGGCGCTGCGGGAGCTGGAGGTCCGCTCCCCCCTGCGGGAGTGCGGCCTCACCAAGGCCGATGTCCGTCGTCTGAGCCGGGAGGCGGGCCTTCCCACCTGGGACAAGCCCGCCTACGCCTGTCTCGCTACCCGCGTCCCCACCGGCACGGCGCTGACGGCGGAGCTGCTGCGGTCCGTGGAGGCGGCGGAGACCGCCCTGGCGGAGCTGGGCTTCCGGGACTTCCGGGTGCGTGTCCGCCACGGCCTGGCCCTGGTGCAGGTGACGCAGGACCAGTGGTCCCTGGCCGCCGCCCGGCAAAAAGAGCTGTTGGAGCGGCTGCGGCCCCTGTTTGAAGGCGTGGCCCTGGACCTGACGCCCCGGGCCCCGTCAGAATAAGGAGGAAATGATGGCAAACAACATTCTATCGGTATTGCAGGCGGTCCAAAGCGGCACTCTGACGCCGGAGAACGCCCTGCTGCGGCTGAAGCTGGCCCCCTACGAGGACCTGGGCTACGCCAAGGTGGACTACCACCGCGCCGTCCGCCAGGGGGTGCCGGAGGTCATTTATGGCCAGTCCAAAACGGCAGAGCAGATCGCCGGCATTCTGGAGGCCATGGCCCGCCGGGACTGCGCCAACATTCTGGTGACCCGCATCGGGCAGGAGACAGCGGACTTCCTGGCAGAGCGGTTCCCCCTGCGCTATGAGCCCCTGTCCCGCCTGGCGGTGGCTCTGCCAAAGGACATGGAGGGCCGGGGCAGCATCGTGGTGGCCACCGGCGGCACCAGTGATATGGGCGTGGCCGAGGAGGCCGCCATCACCGCCGAGACCCTGGGCAACCGCGTCACCCGGCTGTACGACGTGGGGGTGGCGGGGCTGCACCGCCTTTTGAGCAACCTGGAGCCCCTCATGACCGCCCGGGTGGTCATCGCCGTGGCAGGCATGGAGGGTGCCCTCGCCAGTGTCATCGGCGGGCTGGTGGACTGCCCGGTCATCGCCGTGCCCACCAGCGTGGGATACGGTGCCTCTTTCGGAGGCATGAGTGCTCTTTTATCCATGCTGAACTCCTGCGCCAGCGGCGTCAGCGTGGTGAACATCGACAACGGCTTCGGCGCGGGCTTTCTGGCCAGCCGTATCAACCAAATGGAGGGACTGGAATGAAAACACTGTATCTGGAATGCAACATGGGGGCCGCCGGCGACATGCTGATGGCCGCCTTGTACGAGCTGCTGCCCCAGGCCCAAAAGGACGTCTTTTGGGACACCATGAACCGCCTGCTCCCCGGCGTCACGGTGACGCCCCGGCAGGCCGTCACCTGCGGCATTGCCGGCACCCACATGGAGGTAACGGTCCACGGCCAGGAGGAGCACAGCCACGACGTGGCCCTGGGCGCCGCCCAGGACGCTGTTCATGACCACGTCCACGAGACAGACCATGACGAGGCCCATCACGGCCATGAACACCATCATCACGCGCATGAACACCACCATGACCATGCGCATGACCACCCCCACGACCATGAACACGAACATGGCCATGAACACGGACACCACCATCACCACGCCTCCCCGTCGGACATCGCCGCCATTCTGGCAGGGCTGGACGTGCCGGAGGCGGTGCGCTCCAACGCCAAGGCCGTCTACGACCGCATTGCCGCCGCCGAGGCCAAGGCCCACGGCGTGCCGGTGATGCAGATCCACTTCCACGAGGTGGGTGCCCTGGACGCCGTGGCGGATGTCACCGGCGTGTGCCTTGCCATGCATCTGCTGGCGCCGGACCGTGTAGTGGCCTCCCCCGTCCATGTGGGCAGCGGACAGGTCCGCTGCGCCCACGGCATCATGCCGGTGCCCGCTCCCGCCACCGCCAACCTCCTCACCGGCATCCCCACCTACGGCGGGGAGATCCAGGGCGAGCTGTGCACCCCCACCGGCGCCGCCCTGCTGGCCCACTTCTGCGAAAGCTTCGGTCCCCAGCCCGCCATGGAGGTGGCGGCTGTGGGCATCGGCGCCGGCGTCAAGGAATTTCCCGCCGCCAACTGCGTCCGGGCCTTCCTGGGAGAAACGGAAGAAGGCGGCCGGGAGGCCATTTCGGAGCTGGTGTGCCACATCGACGACATGACGGCGGAGGCCCTGGCCTTTGCCGGGGAGCGGCTGCTGGAAGATGGAGCCCTGGACGTGTCCACCGCTCCCATCACCATGAAAAAGGGCCGGCCCGCGTGGGCCCTCACAGTGCTGTGCCGCCCCGCTGACGAGGAGCGGCTGGCAAAGGCCGTCCTCCGGGAGACCAGCACTCTGGGCGTCCGGGTCCGCCGCTGTGAGCGCTATACCCTCGCCCCCTCCCTGCGGACGGTGGAGACCGCTTATGGTCCCATGGCCGTGAAGGTGGGACAGGGCTTCGGCTTCCGCCGGGAGAAACCGGAGTACCGGGACGTGGCCCGGGCAGCGAAGGATCATAGCCTCCCCTTTCAGAAGGTGTGGGAGGACGTGCTGGCCGCCGCCAGGGAGGACCGGGATGAATAAAGAGCTGTGGGACAAGTGCGTGGCCTTTCACGGCCATTCCTGCCCGGGGCTGGCTATCGGCTTCCGGGCGGCCACTCTGGCCCTGGAGCTGCTGGGGCTGGAGGAAGGCGCTAAGGACGAGGAGCTGGTGTGCGTCACGGAAAACGACGCCTGCGGCGTGGACGCTGTGCAGGTGGTCACCGGCTGCACCATGGGCAAGGGGAACCTCATTTACCGGGGCACCGGGAAGATGGCTTTTTCCTTCTACTGCCGCCGCAGCGGCAAAGCCGTCCGTCTGATGCTCAAGCCCCTGCCGGAGGACCTGGACCGGGAAGCGCGGCGGCGGATGATCCTGGAAGCCCCGGCGGAGCAGGTGTTTTCCGTCAGCGTCCCCAGCCGTCCGGTGCCGGAGCCGGCCCGGCGGTTTGCCAACGTGGTCTGCGCCGGCTGCGGCGAGACCGTGCCGGAGCACAAGGTCCGCCTGGTGGAGGGCAGGCCCTACTGCCTGGACTGCTTCGCCCCCTACGACCGGGGCTGGTAAAAGTGAGGTTTACATGAAGAAACTGCCAATTATTTTTCTCTGCCTTTCCCTCTTGTTCTTATCGGCCTGCGGCACCCAAACGGCAGGTGTCCCAGAGGCGCCCGGTGATGCTCTCCGCACCGTCACCGACGCCTGCGGCCGCCAGGTGGCGCTGCCGGAGGAGGTAACCTCCGTGGTGTGCGTGGGCGTGGGCGCTCTGCGCTACACCGTCTATCTCCAGGCCCAGGACCTGGTGGTAGGCGTGGAGCAGGGAGAGCAGAAAGCCACCATCGCCAAGCCCTTCAGCTATTTTAACCGGGAGCTGTTCTCCGCCCTGCCGGTGACCGGAGACAACGGCACCACCTATGACGAGGACATTCTCCGTCTGGCGCCGGACGTCATCGTGGCCTACCTGGATGCCGACGCCGCCGATGCCCTCCAGTCCCGCACCGGCATCCCCGTGGTGGCCATCCCCCTCAACGAGGGCATGTTCGACGAGGCGGCCCTGGCCACCCTCTCCCTGCTGGGAGAGGTCTACCACCGGGAGGACCGGGCGGAGGAGCTGCGGGATTACCTGCTGGCGGCCCGGCAGGACCTGGACCAGCGCACCCGGGACATCCCGGAGGCGGACAAGCCCACGGTGTATGTGGCGGGAGTCTCCTACAAGGGCGCCCACGGCTTCGAGGGCACCGAGGCGGGCTATCCGCCCCTGGCGGCCATTCACGCCCGGAACCTGGCGGACCGGACCGGCCAATCCGGCCCCTTCAGCATCGACATGGAGCAGGTGCTCTTGTGGGACCCGGATGTGATCTTTCTGGACTGGAACGGCATGGACCTCATCCGTGAAAACCACGCCGTGAATCCCGCCTTTTATGAGGGTCTCTCCGCCGTGAAAAATGGCCGGCTGTACGCCCAGATCTCCTTCCGCTCCAGCGCCACCAACGCGGAGCTTGCCCTGGCGGACGCCTATTACGCCGGCACGGTCCTCTATCCCGAGCAGTTCGCCGACATCGACCCGGCGGAGAAGTTCGATGAGATCTTCCAAACGCTGCTGGGGGTGGAGGACGCGTACAGCCAGTATGCCGCCCAGGGATACACCTTTACAGAACTGAAACTGGGGGAGTGACATGAACCATCCGACTCTCCGGCACCAGGCGCCGGAGTCCTACGACTGGCACCGGGGACGGCACACGGCCTTTTTGCTGGTGCTGGCAGCGGCGCTGGTGTGCGCCGTGCTGGTCTCTTTGTGGTGCGGGTCCTATGAAACGCCCCTGCCGGAGCTGGTGCGGGGCGTGTTCGGCAGGGCCGCCGACAAAAGCGTCAACACTGTGGTGCGCAGCCTCCGTCTGCCCCGTATCTGCACCGCTCTGCTTGGCGGCGCGGGACTGGGCATCTGCGGCTGCGTGCTGCAGTCCGTGCTGCGCAACCCCCTGGCCTCCGCCTCCACCCTGGGCATCTCCCAGGGTGCCAGCTTCGGCGCCGCCTTCGCCATCGTGGTGCTGGGGGCCGGCATTCAGTCCGGCAGCAGCGTCTCCGGCTCCATGTCCTTCACCTCTCCCGTCACCATCAGCGTGTGCGCCTTTGTGTGCAGCATGGCGGTGTCCCTGGTGATCCTGGCCCTGTCCCGGCTGCGGTCCATCACGCCGGAGGCCATGGTTTTGGCGGGTGTTGCCCTCAGTTCCCTGTTTTCCGGCGCGTCCACCCTGCTGCAATACTTCGCCGACGACGTGCAGCTTTCCAGCGTGGTGTTCTGGACCTTCGGCGACCTGGGCCGCACCTCCTGGCGGGAGGTGCGCATCATGGCCCTGGTGGTCCTGGCGGCCACGGCGGTATTCCTTGTGAACCGCTGGAACTACAACGCCCTGGAAAGCGGCGCCCACATCGCCGTCAGCCTGGGCATACACGTAGAGGGCCTGCGGCTTTGGAACGTGCTGCTGTGCTCCCTGGTCTGCTCCGTGGTGGCGGCCTACGTGGGCGTCATCAACTTCATCGGCCTTGTGGCTCCCCACCTGGTGCGGCGGATGGTGGGCGGCAACTATTGCTGGCTGCTGCCGGGCTCCGCCCTCATGGGGTCGCTGCTGCTGTTGTTGGGAGACCTGGCGGCCCGGCAGGTCCTCTCCCCCGTGGTGCTGCCCATCGGCGCCATCACCTCCTTTCTGGGAGCGCCGCTGTTTTTGTACATGCTGTTCAAAGGGAGGGACCGCCTGTGATGACTGTGGAGCATCTGAGCTTCTCCTATCCCTGCGGGCGGAAAATTTTGGAGGACGTCTCCTTCTCAGCCGGCACCGGGGAGTGTCTGGCGGTGCTGGGCAACAACGGTGCCGGGAAAAGCACCCTCCTCAAGTGCTTCAGCCGCATCCTGCGTCCCCAGGCCGGCCGGGTGCTGGTGGACGGGCGGGACATTTTGACCCTGCCCCTGGAGGAGTTGGCCCGGACATCCGCCCTCATGGCCCAAAGCGCCCCCCTCCCCCGGCTGACGGTGTACGACACGTTGCTGCTGGGGCGGAAGCCCCACATGAAGTGGGGCGTCAGCCAGCGGGACCGGGCCGTGGTGGCCGACACGCTGGGGCAGCTGGAGCTGGAGCCCTTTGCCATGCGGTATCCGGACCAGCTCTCCGGCGGTGAGCAGCAAAAGATCCTGCTGGCCCGGGCCCTGGTCCAGGAGCCCAAGCTGTTGCTTCTGGACGAGCCCACCAGCAGCCTGGACCTGAAGAACCAGTACGAGGTGCTGGGACTGGTGCGGCGCTTTTGCCGGGAGCGGGGCATCACCGCCGTGCTGGTCATCCATGATCTGAATCTGGCGCTGCGGTTCTGTGACCGCTTTTTGTTCCTCCACGGCGGCAGGGTCTTTGCCTGCGGCGGCGTGGATGTGGTGAATCCGGAGAACATCCGGGCCGTCTACGGCATGGACGCCGCGGTGGAGCGCGTCCGGGGCGTGCCGGTGGTGGTCCCGGCGCTGTAACCGGAAAGAGAGACGGGGAAACCCGTCTCTCTTTTTATTCCACGCGAAAAAATTTTCAAACGGTTGAAGAATCTCCCACCGCTGTTTCGTACTATGGTCGTCAAGGGACGAGAGGAGGTGGCGGCGCGGCGTGGCTGATTGGACAAAAGAATCCTTTTCCCGGCTGGTAGAGCAGTATGAACGGCTGGTGTACACCATCTGCTTTCAGCTGGTGCGCTCCGCCGCCGCGGCGGAGGACCTGACACAGGAGACCTTTCTTTCCGCCTACCTCCACCGGAACACCATGCCGGCGGGCTATGAGCGGCAGTGGCTGGGGCGCATCGCCGCCAACAAGGCCAAGGACTACCTGCAAAGCGCCTGGAACCGGCGCACGGTCCTGCCGGGTGACGAGGCCATGCCGCCTGGGCTGTCTCCCCCCACGGAGGAGGTGGCCATCGCCCAGAGCGAAGCGGCGGACATTGCCGCCCTCATTGACCAGCTGCGGGAGCCCTACCGCCCGGTGTGCAGGCTGTGCCTGCTGGAGGAGCGGTCGCCGGAGGAGGCGGCCCTGGCTCTGGGGCGGCCGGTCAAGACCATACATACACAGCTCTCCCGTGGAAAACGGCTTTTGCGGGAACAGCTGGAAAGGAGAGAACGCCATGGAACTGTTTGACCCTGCGGGCCATTTGACGGACGGCGCCCTGCTGGCCCTGGCCCATGAGGAAGTACCGGATGAGCTGGCCCGCCTGGAAATGGCGGAGCACCTGGCCTACTGCGACCAGTGTCTCCAGCGGTACACCGATTTGCTGACAAAGACGCCCCTGCTGACCCCCGCCCACAGCTGCCGGGAGAGCCTGTGGCGGCGCGTCCGGGCCAGGACCCTCCGCCTTCTCACCAGCCGGTATGCCACCGCCGCGGCCGCCGTGGCCCTGGCGCTGACGGTGCTGTGGGGCAGCGCCGCCGTTCCCCTTCCCAAGCGGCCGTCCCTGCCGGAGGTCCCCCAGCGGCTTCAGAGCTGGCCCCAGCGGTGGAGCGACTCTCTGGACGGCGCCCTCTCCCGGTTCAACGATATGTTTGACGATCTCGGCGGAACTGTCCTGCGGTCCGCCCAAGGAGGAAATCCATGAAACGAAAACAAGGACTTTTGTTTTTCATCAGCTCCTGCATCCCCGGCTGCGGCCAGATGCACCAGGGCTATATGAGGCGGGGCATGTCCCTGCTGACGGTCTTTTGCGGTCTTTTCGCCATTGCCGTCTTTTTGAACATCGGCGCTTTGACGGTGCTTGCGCTGCCCGTCTGGCTGTATGCCTTTTTTGACAGCTACAACCTCCGCGCCCGGCTGGACGAGGGCACCGCCCCAGCGGACGCCTTCCTGCTGGGCCTGGACCTAGCGGACGGGGAGCGGATGGCCCTTCTCTGCCGCAGGCGCCACAGTCTGGTGGGCTGGGGCCTGGTGGTGCTGGGTGTGTGCATCCTGTACACCACCGTGGCCGACTGGGTGGTAGATTTCCTGGGACAGTTCTTCGATTCCTGGTGGCTGTACAACATCCTGCTGCGGGATGTGCCCCGTCTGGCGGTGACCATCGGCATCATCGCCCTGGGCGTCTGGTTCATCCGGGGACCCAAAGCTCCTCCCGCCGACGACATCCCCGCCTTTACCCCGCCGCCGGCAGATAAGGAGGACGGCCATGGAGAACTCTGAGCAGATGCCCCGGCCCTGCCGCCGGGTGGGCACCTTTACCTTCGGCCTGGTGCTGGTGGTGTCTGGCCTTGCCATGCTGGTGTCCATGTTTTTTCCCGATTTGAAATTCACCTGGCTTTTGCAGTTCTCTCCCCTGGCCCTCATCAGCCTGGGAGTGGAGACCCTGCTGGCCGCCCGGGGCGGCGGGCGCGTGAAATACGACTGGGTGGGCATGGTTTTGTGCTGCCTCATCGTGTGCGCCGCCCTGGTCCTCTTTGCCGCCGCGTGGTGTCTGGTACATGATCCCGACGCCATTCACTTTTAAGCAGGCAGGCGCTTTCGGAAAAACGAAAGCGCCTGCTTTCCTTTTGGCGGCGTCTCCTGTATAATGGCATTGACTCAACCAAGAAACGAGGTCTTTTCATGGAGCAGGTATTTCCCATGCAGGTGGTCGCCCGCATCCGCAGCGACTTTTCCTCCAAGTTCGGCGTGCCCCGGCAAAGCGGTTTGGTGGACGATCTGGAGGCATCCGTGGTCTTTGAGCCGGCGTTTCGGAATCCCGACGCCGTCCGGGGCCTGGAGGGCTTTTCCCACATCTGGCTCATCTGGGCCTTCCACCAAGCGGTGCGGGACACCTGGTCCCCCACGGTACGGCCGCCCCGTCTGGGCGGCAATGTCCGCATGGGGGTGTTCGCCACCCGTTCCCCCTTCCGCCCCAACCCCATCGGTCTTTCCTCCGTGCGGCTGGAGCGGGTGGAGCTGACGGCGGACCTGGGGCCGGTACTCCATGTGCGTGGCGCCGACCTGGTGGACGGTACGCCTATTTTTGACATCAAGCCCTACATCCCTTACGGCGACAGCCATCCGGACGCCGTAGGGGGCTTTGCCAGCGCCCCCGCCGGGGAGACGCTGACGGTGGTCATTCCCCCGGCGCTGCTGGAAAAGGTGCCGGAGCACCGCCGGGAGGCTCTGCGGGGCGTGCTGGCCCAGGACCCCCGCCCCCACTACCAGGACGACCCGGACCGGGTGTACGGCTTCACCTTTGCCGGCATGGAGGTCCGCTTCTCCGTGGCGGGTACGGTGCTGACCGTCCGGGAGATCATTGCCCCATAACGAAGCAAGGGACCGCAGGTTTTGCGGTCCCTCGTTTTAAAACAGTCCCTCCGGGATGCGGATGTCCTCTTGGGGCACCTTGTCCCAGTCAAAGTCCGCCAGCAGCGTCCGTGCGCTTTTCGGCGACGCCGAGGGGTTGAAGCCCGCCAGGTACGCCAGCTTCCCCAACACCTCCTCCGGCGTGCAGCGGCCCTGCAGCACGTCCAGGCCCGCGTCGGCGTTGCGCTTGCTGAGGCGGCGGCCGTCGGCGGAGAGCAGCAGCGGAAAATGGAAAAAAGACGGCGCCGGCAAATCCAAAAGCCGGTACAGCAGCAGCTGCCGGGGGGTGGAGGCCAGCAGATCGGCGCCCCGGACCACCTCCGTGACGCCCATGGCGGCGTCATCCACCACCACCGCCAGCTGGTAGGCGAACATCCCGTCGGACCGCCGCAGGAGGAAGTCGCCGCAGTCCCTGGCGAGGTTTTCCCTGTAAAGGCCCATGTGGCCGTCTGTAAAGGACAGCTCCTCGTTAGGCACCCGCAGCCGCAGGGCGGGCTCCCGGCCCGTCAGACGCCGCTTTTCCGCCGCCTGGGCGGCGGTCAAGGCGCGGCAGGTGCCGGCGTAGACCACCTGCCCGTCCTCCCGGTGGGGGGCGCTGGCGGCGTGGAGCTCCGCCCGGGTGCAAAAGCACGGATACACCAGCCCCTTCTCCTCCAGCTTTTGAAGGGCCGCCTGGTACAGCGCCGTCCGCTCGCTTTGATAGTACGGCCCGTCGGGGCCGCCCACCCCTGGGCCCCGGTCCCAGTCCAGGCCCAGCCAGTGAAGGTCCGCCTCCATCTGCTGGGCGTACCGCCGGGGGCAGCGGGCGGTGTCCAGGTCCTCGATGCGCAGCACCACCGCTCCCCCCTGCCGCCGGGCACTGAGCCAGGCCAGCAGGCAGCAGAGGATGTTGCCCAAGTGGATGCGCCCGCTGGGGGAGGGCGCGAACCGTCCCACCATATCTGTCACGTCCTTTCAGTGAAAAAGCGGGGGGGCCTCCCCGCTTTTTTCACACGTTCAGCTTTTCCTTGTTTACCGCTTTGAACAGCGTCATCAGCAAAATTTTCACGTCAAAGAGGATGTTCCAGTTTTCGATGTAATAGAGGTCGTGCTCGATGCGGTCCCGGATGGAGGTGTCTCCCCGGAGGCCGTTCACCTGGGCCCAGCCGGTGATGCCGGGGCGCACCTGGTGCTTGACCATGTAGCGAGGGATCTCCTCCTTGAACTGCTCCACGTAATGGGGCACCTCCGGCCGGGGGCCCACCAGGCTCATGTCCCCCTTTAGGACGTTGAAAAACTGGGGCAGCTCGTCGATGGAGCACTTGCGGATAAAGGAGCCGAAGGCGGTCTTGCGGGGGTCCACATCCGTGCTCCAGCCGGTCTCCTCCCGGGCGTTCACCCGCATGGAGCGGAACTTGTACATGTAAAATTCCTTTTTGTTCTTCCCCACCCGCAGCTGCTTGAAAATAATGGGGCCGGGAGAGGACAGCTTCACGCCCACCGCCGCCGCCAGCATCAGCGGCGAGGTCAGCACGATGAGCACCAGGGAGCCGAAAATGTCAAAGGCCCGCTTGAGGAAGGCGTTGCCCAGGTTATCCAGCGGAATGCGCCGCAGGTTGATCATAGGCAGGCCGTCGATGTTGTCCACCTGGGGGTTGGAGGGGATGTAGGCGGCGTAAAAGGGGATGACGGAGGCTTTTGTGCCGGTTTTTTCGCAGGCGGCGATGATCTTGGGCATTTTCCCCTCATCCTGGGCGGGAATGGCCACCACCACCTCGTCCGGCGCATAGGTATCCAGCACCTGCTCCAGCTGGCTGTATGGCCCCCGCCAGGGCAGCGCTTTCCATGCGTTGCTCTCCGCCACATAGCCGTCCACCTGGAAGCCGAGGTTCTTGTCCGCCCGGACCCTGCGCAGGTAGTTTTCCGCCATGGGACCGCAGCCCACCAAAATGACGTGCTTTTGGTTGTAGCCCATGCGCCGGTAGCGCCGCAAAAGCAGCCGCATGGCGGCCCGCTTGCTCAAAAGCAGAAACGAACTCACCAGAAAGAAAAACACCAGTGTCCAGCGGGACATGTGCTCCAGCCGGAACACGAACAGTCCGGCCATAAGGCACACGGTGTCCAGAGTATTGGCGCAGAGGAAGCGGGCGGCCTCCCGGTGGAAACGGATGGAGCGGTAAGAGCTGTACAGTCCCGCCATGGCGTAGGACAGCAGACACAGCGCCACAGCCACGCCCGCCAGCCTCATATAGTAGGAAAAGGGGATCCCCTCGATGCCGGTAAACACATAAAAGCGGACCCAGTAGGCGATCATCATAGAGAAGAACACCAGCAGTCCGTCGGAGAACACATGCAGCTGATTCAAAAGCCGCTGATTTTCTTTGATCATGAATGAGCTCCTTTGTGATGTCAAACTCTGCTTCTATTGTACTCATTCCGTCACATCCTGTCAAATTTCTTGCAAAGACAATTGCTTCCACCTATAATGGTCCTTAACGATACCATCACAAGGAGGTCCCTCCATGCCGGGCACCGTATTGTTCGTGGCGTCCACCTGGTCCCACATCGCCAATTTCCACAGGCCCTACCTGCTGGCCTTCCGGCAGCTGGGCTGGACCGTCCACGCCGCCTGCGGCGGCGAGCCCCGGGACATTCCGGAGGCGGAGCTTTGCGTTCAGCTGCCCTTTGAAAAGAAGATGTCGTCACCCGCCAATTTCCGGGCCCAGCGGCAGCTGCGCGGTCTGATGGAGCAGCACGCCTATGACCTGGTGTGCGTCCACACCTCCCTGGCGGCCTTTTTCGTCCGCCGGGCGGCGGCGGGCCTCCGGAACCGGCCGGCGGTGGTGAACATGGCCCACGGCTACCTGTTCGACGACGCCACACCGCCGCTCAAGCGCTTCGTCCTGCTGACCGCCGAACGTGTGACGGCTCCCCAGACGGACCTGCTGCTGACCATGAACCGCTGGGACTGCGATGCCGCCCGGAAATACCGCCTGGGCAAGCGGATCGAGAACATCCCCGGCGTGGGCGTGGACTTTGACCGTTTGCGCCCCCTGTCTCCGGAGCGGCGGGCAGCCGCCCGGGAGGAGCTGGGCATCCGGGAAGACGACTTCCTTCTGCTGTACGCCGCGGAGTTTTCCGGCCGAAAAAACCAGGCCACTCTTCTGCGGGCGCTGCCGCTGCTGCCGCGGCGGGTGAAGCTGGCCCTGCCGGGCCGGGGCGCCCTGCTGGAGGCGTGCCAAGCCCTTGCGGGACAGCTGGGGGTGGAGGACCGGGTACTGTTTCCCGGCTACGTGTCCGACATGGGGCCGTGGTACGCCATGGCGGACGCCGCTGTGTCCGCCAGCCGGTCCGAGGGCCTGCCCTTCAACATCATGGAGGCCATGCATGCGGGGCTGCCCACCGTGGTCAGCGCCGTAAAGGGCCACACGGACCTTATCTCCAACGGCGCCACCGGCCTGCTGTACCCCTACGGCGACGAGGCGGCGTTCGCCCGTGCCGTGGGGCAGCTGCTGGAATCACCGGAGCGGGCCGCCGCCATGGGCGCTGCCGCCCGGGAGGCTGCGGAGCCCTACCGTCTTGACCGGGTGCTGCCCCAGGTGATGGCGCTGTACCTCTCCGCCGTGAAAACATAAGCTCTCCGAAAGAGCAATGCCCCGCACCGAAGGGTGCGGGGCATTGCTCTTATGCGTTTTCCTGCTCCATTTTTCGAAGATACTCCACCGGGACCTCCCGCTGTTCCACCGTCTGGGTGCCGTCCGCGCGGCACACCAGCACTTCAATGGTCATAATCTCACCCCATAAATCGTGATTTTTCCCCCTGCCGCGATCACAGCGCCGTCCTCACCCAGGAAGTTCAGTGTCTGCAGGGTGCTGCTGGTGGAGCCGCTGTTTTCACTCATATGTCCATAGGTGACGCCGCCGTAGCCTCTGCCGCCGATATACTCGCCAACGGCGTTGATGCTCTCTCCCAGGCCCATGAGCTTGAAAGCGCAATTGTACTCTTCTGAAACAGAATTGAAGCTGATCAGGTAATTCCGGGTACTGTTGTCCCGGTAATACCAGTAATTCGCCTCGCCGTTGACCCGCACTTGAATGTCGCTCTCCCCGCAGGACAGCTGCGGTGCCACCAGCAAAAAGGCATATTGCCGCAGGTCGATGCCGCTCATGTCCACATCGATCTGATTGACGGCGGCGCTGGTGGTGATACTGCGCAGCCTTACAAAAGGCATGGCGTCCACCCGGGCGGCCAGCTCAGCCAGCGCGGTTTTGTCCGCCTTGGCGCTCTCCAGCTGGCTTTGCGCGGCACTGATGGCCTGGGCTCTGGCCGTCTGCTCCGCCGTGACGGCCTGCTCCCGGGCGGTCTGCTCCGCCGTCACCCGCTGGCCCAGGGCCACAAGCCCCGCTTCCACGTTGGCGTTGTCCCGGTTGAAGTCCTCCCGCAGGATGCGGTCTCCGGCGTCCCACTGGTTCAGTTGGTACTGACTGGTTTTTTCCATGGTCTCACCCCCTTTCCGGCCCTGCTGGGCTTCTGTCATACAGGGGCGAAAACGGCCTTTGCCGCATGCCTGTGTGCGGCAAAGGTGCGAAAAAAACAGCTGCCCGCAGGCAGCCGTTTTTTTGAAGTATTTTATTCGCCAAACAGCGTGTTCAAAAGGGCGGCAGCCGCCTCACCGTCGGCGCCGTTTTCCGCCAGCGTGGCTGCTGTGTCCAGGAACAGCCGGTTCGCATCCTCCAGGACGATCTGCTCCATGCGGCCGGAGCTGTTGAAGTCCTCCAGCAGGTCCCGGTAGGCCACCACGCCGTCCAGGAACTCCTCCAGGTCCTCCGGCTCCAGCTGCACAGCGGCCTGGGCGTACAGGCGGGCGATGCTGTTCCAGGCGGCGGCATTGGAGCCCTCCTGCAGCACACCCGTCCGGGTGGCCCGGAAGAACCCCTCAAAGTCCCGCACCGGCAGATAGTAATGGGCGGCGGCGTAGTAGCAGTTGTCAAACTCGCCGGTGGCCTCCAGCTTTTTGGCGTAGCTGGCGGCAAGGCCCCGGCCGGACACGGTTTCCATCTGCAGAGCGTTCGCCATGGCGTTGATCTGGTACGTGGAGTCGTCATAGACCTCCATGCGGTCCAGCTTTTGCAGCCGGGCCACAAACTGGCTGACAGACAGGTCCTCTTCCTCCATGGCCATAAAGGACCTGGCCGCCAGCAGAGAGCTGGCCTGGAAGGCGGCGAACACCACCACCACGGCCCACAGCGCCGCCGTCAGCACAATGCCCGGTGCCGCGGCGCGGCGGCCCTCAGCGGCGGGCGCGCAGCGAATGATGATGACGGCGAAAACGGCGTACACCACCACCTGGTACATCTGGGCGGACCAGACCACCTCCGTCATGGAATGGCAGATCATCATGGTCAGGCAGGCCGCCAGCATGGGGAAGATGGGGTCCTCTTCCTTCCGGCGGCGGATCAGGGTCCAGACGGCGCTGCCCAGCAGGAACAAAAAGCTTGCAAGGCCGAAGACGCCGGCCTCGTCCATGATCTGAATGACCTGGTTGTGGATATACTTGGACTCATAATAGAAGCTCTGAACAGAGGTGAGCTGGCCCTCCACGCCGCCCACGCCCCAGCCGATGAGGGGGCTTTCCTTCCACAGCTTGATGCCGTCCTGGAAGAACACCAGCCGCTGGATGAAGTTCTGGTTGGCCCGCAGGCCCTGGAGGCGGTTGGCGGCAAAGCCGGGCAGCAGCTTGTACCCCAAGGGCAGCTTCGTGCCGTCAGAAAGGGTGACGGCGTTCAGCTCCCCGTCCCCGGAGAGGACGAACCACACCACCCGGGAATCCTCCGGCACGGTGAACGCCGCGTCGGACAAGGCTCCCTCATAGAGCACCGTGTTGGTGTGCATCATCAGCTGGGCCTCGTTCTGGGTGTAGACCTGCACCTGGGCGTCAATGCCGTCCACGGCAACGGTATACCCGCCGGGAGCGGGATAGACGGCCCGGCGCAGGCTCTCACCGCCGTTCAGTGTGGTGCCGCCGGTGACATTCATGGCCAGCGCCACATAGAGCACAGCCAGCGCGGCCAGCACACCGCCGGCCACACCCACCACCTTGCCCCGGTTTTCCAGAGCGGCGGCCAGCCTGCGGCCCACAAAACGGTCCAGCGCCCAGATGGCGCCGCCGCACACAAAGGCCAGCAGGTCCGGCAAAATGCTGCCGGTGCCCAGGAAGGGATACGCGGCGAAGGCGCACACCAGCGTCACCGCCACGCACTCCAGCATCAGCAAAAACAGCGGCAGGCGGCGGCCCTTGCCGGCGCACAGCACATACACCAGACAGGTGACGCCGAAGGCGGCCATGGCGCCCATGGAGAAGGACAGGAAGAAGGCCAGGGCCTCCACGCCAAGCATCACGGCAGCAGCCGCCCGGCCCTTTTCGCAGGCGGCGGTCTTGTACAGGTACAGGCCGATCACCAGGCCGAAGGCGATCATACCGGCGGAGACATTGGCGTTGGAGAAAATGCCGGTGATGCGGACGCCGGTCTCATAGCCGATGGTGTCCAGAGGGTAGTTGGAATGGAACAGCCCCATAAGGGCGGAAAAGCCCCGGGCGGGAAGCTGCCAGCTGCTGGCGTCAATGCACAGCCAGGACACCACGGCCAAAACGCCGTCCAGCGCCCACAAAAGGCGGGGGAGCTTGTCCTCCTCCGTCCGGGCCAGCACCAGGCCGAACACCGCCAGAGCGATGAGGAGCTTGGCGCTCTCCTTGGCGGCGTAGTCGCCGAAATGGCACCACAGCCCGGAGGCCAGGTACACCAGGGAGTAGAGGACCACTGCCGTCGTCAGCAAAGAAACCCGCCGGCGCAGGCGGCCCAAGGGGGCGCGTCCCAGCGCCAGAACGAAGCAAACCGCGGCAAAGCCCACGGCGAACTGACGGCTGATGGCCGTCACGGAGAAAAACAGCAGCACCGGCAGCAGATAAGGATACACCTTCCCCAGCGGGTCCCGGAGGGTGGGAGCAGCGGGGCTTTGGAATTTAGCCAAGGAACTTCACTCCAATATCACAGAATTTAACAGCATGATATTATACACACCTTCGCCGTTTTTTGCAACCATTCTTCTGTGAACGTTGGGAAAACACGAAAAACAAGGCCCCGCACCTTTCGGTGCGGGGCCTCGCTTGTTTACCGTTTGGTAATTTCCGTCAGAAAACTGACTTCAATTACGCTTCCACCTCAGTGGGCCAGGTCAACGTACAGAGCGGTGTAGTCGCCGTCAGCGTTCTTCACGCCGTACAGCTTGGCAGCCTGATCGTAATCGTTGGCCAGGGTCTTGGCGGAAACAGTCACGACCTCGTCGAACTTGCCCTCGTCGTCATACTTCACAACGAAGATGACAGCGTCGTCAGCCAGGTAGTACTTGGCGTTCTCATCGGTCTGGCTCTCCTCATTAACATAGGTGAAGGTGATGACGCCCGCCTTCTGGGACTGAACGCCGGTGACGGCGAGATAGTCGAAGTCGTCCTCATCCACATCGTCAACGCCAACCTGATCATAGTCGGTCACGAAGCCGGTCTCGGCATCGTACTCGATGTTGACATACAGGCCAGCAGACAGCTTGGTGGTGACATCGTCGAACTTGACCTTCTTGTCCAGCTCGCCGTTGACAACAGCCTTGTAACGATAGTACTCGTTGTCGCTGGAATCCTTGCCGTACTTATCGAAGGCGTTCAGGAAGATGATGTCGGAGCTGGTGGTGCCGCCCTTGGTGTGAGAGCCATCAGTCAGGTCGATGAAGACATAGCCCAGATAGCCGTCATCCAGAGTGTAGCGGACCTCAGAGTTAGCAGCGGCGTTGATGGCGGGGACGTTCTTGATGCCGGTGTAGACCTTGACATCGCCGTCGTCCAGAACCACGAACACGGTGTCCTTAGTGGCCCTGGCCTCCTCGCTGCCATTGACCTTAACATAGGTCTTCAGATCCTTGTCCTTGTAGTCAACGATCTTGCCGGAGACCTTGCCGCCATCGGTGGTGACGGGAGTCAACTCATAGCTGCCATTCTTCTCAACGTAGGTGAACCAGGCGTTAGCGGCGCAGTTGTTAACGGTCTTGTTATTCTCATTATAATCCTTGCCCTTGACCTTGTCGCCAGCGACCTTGGAGACAGTGATCTCGTCCTCAGAACCATCGGTGAAGTAGGCGTAAGCAACGATCTTGGAGTTGGTGGTCAGCTTGCTGCTGGTGTTGAACTCGTCGATGAAGACATAGTTGTCATCAGCCTCGGCGCCCTTGACATAGATGATGTTGCCATAGGTATCCAGGTAAGCATCGTAATCCTCGTCGATGTCGTAAGCGAACAGCTCAGCGGTGCCGGACTTCTCAGCGTACTCATACTCGGTGCCGCCCAGAACCACAGAGTCCTCCTTGACGAACTCGGTGACAGCGCCGGTGACCTTCTCGGCCTTGGCGATGGACTTGATCTCGTCGCCAGCCACGGTGACCAGAACGATGTCGTCCTCAGCGAAGGCGTCCAGGCCGTCGATCTCGTCAGCAGACAGAGTCAGCTTGTTAGTGGGAACAGGAGCGGGAGTAGAAGCGTCGTCGTCATCAACGGTGGTCAGCTTCAGCTCTTCCTTGTCCTCGTCATAGTCGCGCTCGACCTGCAGGACATAGGTGTTGACGGTAACGATGGTGACGGTCTCGGCCTCAGAATCGAAGTAAGCCTCGGTCAGAGCGCCCTGGCCGCCGATCTTCTCGTCGTTCTTCTTCTCGATGGCGAAGTCCTTAACATCGGCAGACTTGCCGTCCACATACCAGGTCAGCTTGGCGTCCTTGGCGTCAGAGCCCAGGTCGGCATAGACGGTCTTGCCCTTGACTTCCTCGGTGTAGGTAGCGTCAGCGTCGTCAGCGAACACGCCAACGGACTTGTTCTTGATCTTCCACTCGGAAGCGGGACGCATGAAGTCGTCGGTGGTGGAAACAGTCTTCAGATCCTTGAAGTACTTCTCGGCGAACTGCAGCTTGCCGTCTTCCTTGAACTTGTCTTCCTTGGTGGTGGCCTTCACGTCATTGGCCTCGGAGCCGCCGACCACGACCTGAGCACCGTTGACGGTGACAGTGGTCTTGTTGCCGTACTCGACCATCTTGGCCTGCAGGGTGTTCAGCGCATACAGGCAAGCCTCTTCACGGGTGACATGCTTGGTGCCGACGAAGTTGTCGTTGCCGTCGTCCAGGCCGATGCCGATGGCCTGCTTAGCCACGTTGACGGACCAGTTGGCGCCGGTGTAACCCTCAATGTCAACGTCATAACCCAGAGCGCCCAGCAGCATCTTCATGAAGGCATAGCCATTCAGAGGAGCGGTGGGACGGAAGGTGCCATCAGCATAGCCGTTGATGATGCCTTCCTTGGCGCAGTAGGTGATGTAGCCGGCGAACACGCTGTCAGCGGGAACGTCGACAAAGGGAGCGCTGGAGGCGCTCAGAGCGGAAGCGGTGGTGGGGCCCAGGATCATGTTGCAGATGATCTTGGCAGCAGCGCCACGGTTCAGCTCAACGGTGGGGCGGAAGGAACCGTCGGTATAACCGTCGATAACCTTCAGCTCGGACATCACTTCGATAGCGTCGTCATAAGTGACCTTGTCGCTGTCGGTGAAGTCCTTGGCGCCGGCGCTGATGGTGACCAGAGACATGGTCATAACCAGAGCCAGAACCAGAGAAAGGAACTTCTTCATGGGGTGTTTCCTCCTTTAAAATTTACCTTCCGGAGACTTACGGTCCCCTTCCGGCATTTGAAATTTGAACGTCCAAGGAGGCTTTCCCGTCTTCACGGCACACATACCGTGGCTAGCCGGTCCTGTATCTGCGCCGGGCTGCCGGGGGAAACTCCCTCTTCTGTTCATGTTGCATGATAGCAAATCCAAATTCTATTTGCAAGAGGATTCCCGCTTTTGTAACACAGCCGTAACAAAACGCCCCGCGGTTTTATGGTAACCGGCTGAAATAGGCTCCGTACCTTTATATATAAGGAAACCGCCCCGGCCAAAAAGCCGGGACGGTCCGTATCCGCTGTTTTTCACATGCTCCGCCCGGTGACGCCCGCCAGGCAGAACCACCCTCTGGCATCCCGGCAGGCACCGGTATAGCTCTCCCGCAGGGTCCAGGCGGTGACGGTGGTGTACAGGGGCGCCACGGCGCCGTCCTCCAGCAGCAGCACCTCCGCGTCGTGGAGGCAGCCCATCCGGGCGGTTCCGCCGTCAGCGCCGGCGATGATGGCCAGGAGGGTGTCATAGGCGCTGTTCTCATAGTGGACATAATTGCTCTCGCTGTCGGAGGTCCACTGCATCAAAAAGCACTCGGCGTCGTTGCCCACGGCCCGCACGTTTAGGCCCGCCAGGGTGAATTCGCCGCTGCGCAGGGCCGTCCGCAGCTCCTTGGCCGGCATGGCCACCGGGGTCACCTTCACCCGCAGCGCCTGCTGCCACTGGGCCGCCAGGGCCTGGGCCACGGCGGCGTTTTCCGGCGTGTCCTCGTACAGGTATTCCAGCTCTCCCAGATCGGCGCCGCTGTCATAGCCCGCCTCCTCCAGCAGCTGCCGGGCCTGGGCGCAGCGGCCGGCGTAGGTCTCCGGGTCGTTGTCCAGCAGGGCGTTTGCGCCGCGGAAGTCGCCTTCCTCCCCGCCGGGGACGCCGGGAGGCACCAGCCCCTCCGCCGCCCGGGCCGTCACGCCGGCGGCCTGGGCGACCGCCTCCCGGTCGATGGCAAGCGTCAGAGCCTGCCGCACCAGCTGGTCGGTGAACGCGTCTTGTGAGCAGTTGAGCAGCACCGTGTACGTGCCGAGGGCGGTGGTGGGCGTCCAGGTTTCGTCCGCCGCCAGCTCCGCCACGGCCTCGTCCGCCAGGGGCCACACCAGGTCCACCTCTCCCCCGTCATACAGGGCCTGGGCCTCCTCCGCCGTGTCGGCAAAACGGAACACCAACTCCGTGGGGCCGGCGTGGCTGCCGTAGTATTTGGAAAAATCCGTCAGGCACAGGGATTCGCCGGGTTCGTAGGCGCTCATTTTGTAGGGGCCGTTGGTCACCAGCTTTTCCGTCTGGGACCACCATTTCTCCGTGCCCGCCGTGCCGGTCTCCGCCTCAGCGGCCTTGTTGCGTTCCACCGCCGCGTCCCGCAGGCGGACCACCACGTCCTCCCGCAGGGGACTGGTGGCGGGCGAGGTGCACACCTCCGTCAAGAACCACTCGTAGTCGCCGGTGAGCACCACGTCCAGCGTACTGTCGTTCCGGGCGCTGACCTGCAGCAGGGAGGTGTCTCCGGTGGCGCGGACCTGGTCATAGCCCGCCACGATGGACAAAATGGAGGCGTAGGGCGAGCCGCTGGCCGGGTCCGCCAGCCGCCGCCAGGCATACACGAAGTCCTCCGCCTTCACCGCCCGGCCGTCGGACCATTTGGCGCCGCGAAGGCGGAAGGTCCAGGTGATGGTGCCGTCCAGGTTGTCCTGCCAGCTGTAACTTTTCGCCATGCCGTTGGTGACAGTGGCGCCGCCGGACACGTCCACCGTCACCCGCATGAGATTTTCATAGAGATGGGTCAGCACGGTCTGGTCCCCCTCCGCCGTGGCGTAAATAGGGTCCAGGCTGGCAGGCTCGCTCCCCAGGCAGACCGCCAGGGAAACGCCCTCCTCGTCCTTGGCGCAGCCGCTCAGCACCGCGGCCCACACCGCCAGCGCCAGCACCGCGGCGGCCCATTGTTTCCAACGCTTCATGAAAGCTCTCCTTGTCGTGGTTTTGGAAAAAATCAAGTGCCGCATGGCAGCACCCGCGTTTACGTAACGAAAATATATTATAAAGAATTTTGCCGGTGATGTAAAGTTGCCCCGGGCAAAAAGTTACAAAAAATTACAAAATTAAGGATTTATTCACATTCGCTGTACCGCCTATGCTATACTGTTTTTAATCTTTCCCGAAACGGAGGGCTGTTCTGTGGAGCCGAAAAAAATCGAGAGCATGGACGATCTGAGGGCCGCCATGAAGGACCCGGAGATCCAGGCCGCCAACAAGGCCTTTTCCAAAAAGTATCTGAAGGCCAACCGGCCCAAGAGCCTGGCGGTGATCTCCCTGGCCATCATCGCCGTCTTCCTGCTGATGACCCTCTCCAGCCACAAGGCCTCCAGCGTGACGCCCACGGCCCTGCGGACGGCGGAGGAGGTATCCTGGTCCCTGGACGGACAGGCGGAAACCGTCTTGACAGCCCAGCAGCGGGAGGACCTCATCTCCCTGCTGGACGGTGTTAAGGTCAAACGCTTGATGGGCGGACAGGAGGGCCAGCCGGACGCTCCCGCTCTCTGCTTCACCGCCGGCGGCGACAGCTTTACCCTCACCCGCGGCGGCCAGCTGTACACGGACAGCAGCGTCTATACGTTCTCCGACGGCGAGGAGGTTTGGTCCCGGCTGGACGCCCTTTTATCCTTTTCCTAAAGCTTTCTGAAAAGGCGCGCCGCTCAGCGGCACGCCTCTTTTTTTCCCTGTTTCATGGTGCTGAAAACTTTCCAAACTGCTTGACAACGGCGGCGCCCGCCTATACAATTTTCACAGAAGAGCTTTTCGCTTCCGCGGTATTTTTATTGAAATGCGGCATACGCCGCTGCCAAAGCCGCGGTTTCTCCGGTCCAGCAGCAGGTTTTCCGCATTGTGCCCGGTTTTACGCCCGATTCTTTTCGTTTTGTTTGGAATATTATTTGGTAAAGGAGAGGTTTGAAATGAGAATTTACCAGGAGGCGGATTACGCCGGCATGAGCCGCCGTGCCGCCAACCTTATCTCCGCCGAGGTCATCCGCCGCCCGGACTGTGTGCTGGGCCTGGCCACCGGCTCCACCCCTGTGGGGACTTATCAGCAGCTGGCCGTCTGGAACCAGCGGGGCGACTTCAGCTTCAAGGAGGTCCGCACCGTCAACCTGGACGAGTATAAGGGCCTCGCCCCCACCCATGACCAGAGCTACCGCTATTTCATGCAGACCAACCTGTTCGACCATATCGACATCGACGTGGCCAACACCAACGTGCCCGACGGCCTGGCCGCCGACCCGGACAGTGAGTGCCGCCGCTATGACGGGCTGGTCCGCTCCCTGGGCTACGCCGACCTGCAGCTGCTGGGCCTGGGCCGCAACGGCCACATCGGCTTCAACGAGCCCTGCGACAGCTTTGTCAAGGAGACCCATGTGGTCGACCTCACGGACAGCACCATTGACGCCAACGCCCGCTTTTTTGCCAGCCGGGATGATGTGCCCCGCCAGGCGCTGACCATGGGCATCGGCTGCATCATGGCCGCCCGCCGGGTGCTGCTGATCGCCAGCGGCGCCGACAAGGCCGACGCCGTGTACAACGCGTTCTGTGGGCCCATCACGCCCCAGTGTCCCGCCTCCATCCTCCAGCTCCACAATGATGTGGTCCTGGTGGGCGACAAAGCGGCCCTCAGCAAGCTGGTGGCCGCGGGAGTGCACGTATGCGAGTGACCGGAGGACAGGTCTTTGACCTGGAAAAAGGCTTTATAGAGCGGGATGTCTGCACCGACGGTCCCCTGCTGGCATCCGTCAGCAGTGACGGCCGGATGCTGGACGCGTCCGGCTGCTATGTGATCCCCGGCCTGGTGGACGTCCATTTTCACGGCTGTGTGGGGGAGGATTTCAGCGACGCCTCCCCGGAGGGCCTCCAGCGGATGGCGGACTTTGAGCTCAGCCAGGGCGTCACCTACATCTGTCCCGCCGGCATGACCCTGCCGGAGGATCAGCTGACAGCCATCTGCCGCAACGCCGCCGCACACCGGGCCAAAAACGCTGGCGGTGCCCAGCTGGTGGGCCTGCATCTGGAGGGGCCCTTCCTGTCCACCGCGAAAAAGGGCGCCCAGAACGGCGATTTCCTCCATGATCCCGACAGCGCCATGCTCCGCCGCCTGCAAAAGGCCGCGGAGGGCTGTGTGAAGCTGGTGACCGTCGCTCCGGAGCAGCCCGGCGCCATGGATTTCATCCGCGCCGCCGTGGCCGACGGCATTGCCGTTTCCGTGGGCCACACCACGGCGGATTACGACACTGCCGCGGCCGCCTTCGCCGCCGGCGCGGACCACGCCACCCATCTTTACAACGGCATGCCTCCCCTGCACCACCGCAGCCCCGGCGTCATCGGCGCCGCCTTTGACGACCCCAAGGTCCAGGTGGAGCTGATCTGTGACGGTATCCATATCCACAGCAGCGTTGTCCGTGCCACCTTCCGGCTCTTCGGAGCGGAGCGGGTCATTCTGATCTCTGACTCCCTGCGTGCCACCGGCATGCCCGACGGGCAGTATCCCTTCGGCGGGCAGGAGATCGAGGTCCACGGCAACCGCGCCACCATTCTGGGCCATCCCGAGACCCTGGCCGGGTCCGTCACCAGCCTGATGGGCTGCCTGCGGCAGGCGGTGGCCTTCGGTGTTCCCTTGGCGGACGCCGTCCGCGCCGCCTCCTACAATCCCGCCCGTTCCATCGGCATTGACCGCCAGGCCGGCAGCCTGGACACGGGCAAGGAGGCAAGCCTTATCCTGCTGGACCGGGAGGACCTTTCCATCCGCGCCATCGTGTTCCAGGGCGAGCTTCTGGAGCAGTGAGTTCATCCATCCGGTATATCCACGTTTCCCAAATTCTTCAATTAGGCGGCTCCGGGCTACTCCATTTCCATAGCCCCAGGCCAGCCATAAAAAAGGAGGAGATCATTATCCGCCGGCCGGCGGTGCGGCAGTGTGGAGACCTGTCGTAAAGCAGAGGAGGTTTCGCTCCTCCCCCTGCAAGGGAGCTTGTGCGGAGGCACGGCTCTTACGGCCAGTACATTATGGCAACTGTTTCTCTGAAAGGCATCAAGAAGATCTACGACAACAAGGTGACCGCGGTCCACGATTTCAATTTGGAGATCGCTGACAAGGAATTCATCGTTCTGGTGGGTCCCTCCGGCTGCGGCAAGTCCACCACCCTGCGCATGGTGGCCGGACTGGAGGACATCTCCGAGGGCGACCTGCTCATCGACGGCAAGCGCATGAACGACGTGGAGCCCAAGGACCGGGACATTGCCATGGTCTTCCAGAACTACGCCCTGTATCCCCACATGACCGTCTATGAGAACATGGCGTTTGCCTTGAAGCTCCGCAAGGTCCCCAAGGACGAGATCGACAAGAAGGTGCGGGAAGCTGCCGAGATCCTGGATATTACCCAATACTTAGACCGCAAGCCCAAGGCCCTGTCCGGCGGCCAGCGCCAGCGTGTGGCCATTGGCCGCGCCATCGTCCGCAATCCCCGGGTGTTTTTGATGGACGAGCCCCTTTCCAACCTGGACGCCAAGCTGCGCAACCAGATGCGGGCCGAGATCATCAAGCTCCGCCAGCGCATTGACACCACCTTTATTTACGTCACCCACGACCAGACTGAGGCCATGACCCTGGGCGACCGCATCGTCATCATGAAGGACGGCTTCATCCAGCAGATCGGCACGCCCCAGCAGGTGTTTGACCACCCCGCCAACATCTTCGTGGCCGGCTTTATCGGCATGCCCCAGATGAACTTCTTCGACGGCCAGCTGGTGGCTGACGGCGGCCGTTACAGCATCAAGGTCCTGGACGCCACCATGGAGCTCTCCCCCGAGGCCCAGGCCCGCCTGAAGGCCAACGGCGTCCCCTCCAAGCCTGTGACCATCGGCATCCGTCCCGAGCACGTCTCCTTCTGCGAGGACGCCGGCGCCCACTGCCTCACCGGCACCGTGGATGTCAGCGAGATGATGGGCAGCGAGATCCACCTGCACGTTACCGCCGGCGGCCGGGACGTGGTGCTCCGGGTCCCCACCACGGAGCTGTCCAGCGAGCACAAGGGCGGCATCGCCTACGGCACCCAGGTCCACTTCACCTTCCGCAGCGACCTCATTCATCTGTTTGATCCCGAGACCGAGCAGAACCTGCTCCCCCTGGAAGAAGCATAAAAGAACGCACGGGCCAGACAGCTGTCTGGCCCGTGCGTTTTTCATTTGTCTCAAGGCTCCACGGCCATCAGCTTGCCGTCGGGGCCGAATTTTACCGGCATGATCTCATTGCGGGTCTTTTGCGCGATATCGTCGATGCGCATTTTGGAGGGATAGTCGGCAATGAAGGTCACCGCCACGCCCTGGCGCTTGGCCCGGCCCGTGCGGCCGATGCGGTGGACATAGTCCTGGTTCTCATCGGGTACGTCGCAGTTGAACACCATGTCCACATCGTCCACGTCAATGCCCCGGGCGGCCACATCCGTGGACACGAACACCCGCAGCTTCCCCTGGCGGAACAGGTCCATCACCTGCTCCCGGCGCTTTTGGGGAATGTCGCCGTGGATGCACTGGGCATCCACGCCCTGCATCTGCAAAAACTTGGTGATGCGCTCTGTGGAGCCCTTGGTGTTGCAGAAGGCCATGCAGCGGTCAAAGCCCGTCTCCTCCAGGATGCGGGCAATGGCGTCGGCTTTTTCGTTCTGGGCCACCTCCATGCGGAACTGCTTGATGTCCGGCTTGTTCTGCTCGTCCTCCCGGACGGTGATCTCCGCCGCGTCCCGCTGATAGACCCAAGCGATGTCCATGACCTCCCGGGAGATGGTGGCGGAAAACAATCCCAGGTTCTTTCGCTTGTTCATACGGTCCAGCAGCCGGGTCACGTCGTGGATGAAGCCCATGTCCAGCATGCGGTCCGCCTCGTCCAGAACCACGGTCTGGGCAGTCTCCACCCGGACGGTGCGGCGCTTCATGTGGTCCGACAGGCGGCCGGGGGTGGCCACCACGATCTGCGGCCGCTTTTTCAGCATGTCGATCTGCTTGCCGATGGGCTGGCCGCCGTACAGGCACACGCAGCGGACGCCGGGCTTGAAGGTGGACAGCATCCGGATCTCGTCGGTGATCTGGATGGCCAGCTCCCGGGTGGGGGCCAGGATCACCGCCTGGACGCTCTCATCCTCCGCATCCACATGCTCCACAATGGGGATGCCGTAGGCAAAGGTCTTGCCGGTGCCGGTAGGTGCCTTGGCGATCACATCCTGCCAGTCCATCATAGGCGGAATGCAGCCCGCCTGGACCGGAGTGGATACTTGAATATTGCGCTGCCCGATGGCGCGCATGATCTCCGGAGACAGCCCCAGGCTGTCGAACCGGACGCCCTGTGTATATTCCATAGTCAATTCCTCTTTTTCAGCGCTTTGTTTTATAAATGCACGGAATCATCCATAATACCAGTATTATATCCGTAAAAAAACGCCTTGTAAAGTACCCGCGCAAAATCCGGCACAGATTCGGAAAAGCGGCCGCTTTTGCTGAAATCTGCCAGAATGTTCCCGTTTTAGTAAAAATTTTGGCAAATCGCCAATATTTTCCTGTTTTTCAGTAAATTTGTTGTCTATTTGTAGTAAAATTATGTATTTTGTTCCCGCCGATTCATAATTTTTATGCTAAATTGTGTTTTGAAAGGAATCACGTGTTTACCACGGAGGGATGACGAGTGAACGGAATGGAGTACGTACGCATTCTGCGGGACTTGCGGGAGGACGCTGACAAGACGCAGACGCAGATCGCTGAAGTTTTGGGAACGTCCCAGACGATGTACGCACGCTATGAGCGCGGCGCCAACGAGCTGCCGATCCACCATCTGATTACGCTGAGTAAGTACTACGGGGTGTCCACCGACTACCTGCTGGGGCTCAGCAAAGAGCGCTGAAAGAAGGACAGGGGACACGCCTGTCCTTCTTTTTCTGTCCGTTCCCGGAAAAAGCCAGGCGGAGCAAGCTGCTCCGCCTGGCTTTTTGCCGCGCTATTCTTACTTGTGGGGAACGTGCCAGATGTTGTCGGCGTATTCCGCCACGGCCCGGTCGGCGGCGAAGATGCCGCTGCGGGCGATGTTGTGGAGGCTCATGCGGTTCCACTGCATGGGGTCGGCATAGGTCTCGGCCATGCGGCGCTCCGCCTGGCAGTAGGAGTCGAAATCCGCCAGCAGCAAGTACTCGTCGGCAGGGCTTCCGCCGGCGCCGAACAGCAGCCGCTGGTACAGGTCATCGTAGCTGACACCGTCCCGGAAGCCATGGCGCAGGGCGTCCAGGCAGCGGCGCAGGGTATCGTCCCGGCTGTACAGCCGCTGGGGCACATAGCCCTCCCGCTTCACGCGGCTGACCTCGTCGGCGTGGAGGCCGAAGAGGAACATGTTCTCGTCGCCCAGAACGTCATGCATCTCCACATTGGCGCCGTCCAGGGTGCCGATGGTTAGGGCGCCGTTCATCATGAACTTCATGTTGCCGGTGCCGCTGGCCTCCTTGCCGGCGGTGGAGATCTGCTGGCTGACCTCGCTGGCGGGCATGAGCCGCTCCGCCAGGGAGACCCGGTAGTTCTCCAGGAATACCACCTGCAGCTTATCCTTACAGATGGGATCGTGGTCGATCTGGTCCGCCAGGGAGTTGATGAGGCGGATGATGCGCTTGGCCACCGCGTAACCGGGCGCCGCCTTGGCGCCGAACAGGAAGGTGTGGGGGTGGGTGATGGCGTTGGGGTCGTCCTGGAGCTTTTGATACAGGGCGATGATGTGCAGCACGTTCAAAAGCTGGCGCTTGTACTCGTGGAGCCGCTTCACCTGCACGTCAAAGATGGCGTCGGGGTTCAGAATGACACCCCGGGTCTTTTTTGCGTACAGGGCGAACTCCTCCTTGTTGGCCCGCTTGATGGCCGCCAGGCGCTCCAGAACAGCCTTGTCATCGGCATAAGCGTCCAGCTTCTGCAGCGCCAAGGGCTGGAGCAGGTAATCGTCTCCGCCGGTGAGCTCCTTCACCAGGGCGTCCAGCCCGGGGTTGATCTCACTGAGCCAGCGGCGGTGGTCGATGCCGTTGGTGACATTCTGGAACTTCCAGGGCTCCATGCTGCAGGCGTCCCGGAACACGTCTTTTTTCAGGATCTCGGAGTGCAGGCCGCTGACGCCGTTGACGGCCATGCCGCCGGCGATGCACAAATTGGCCATGCGGACCTCGCCGCCCCAGATAATGGCCATATTGGCCGTCTTGGCGGAGTCGTGGTAGAAGTCCTCCACTTTCTGCTGCCAGCGGGCGGAGATCTCCTGGATGATCTGCCACACGCGGGGCAGCAGGCTCTCCATCAAAGACTGAGGCCAGCGCTCCAGGGCCTCCGCCAGAACGGTGTGGTTGGTGTAGGCCACGGACTTGGTGGTGATGTCCCAGGCCTCATCCCAGTCCATGCCGGCCTCGTCGATGAAAATACGCATCAGCTCGGGGATGACCAGGGCGGGGTGGGTGTCGTTGATCTGGATGACGTTCTTCTCGTGGAAGTTCTTCAAGGTGCCGTAGGTGTCCAAATGCTTGGTGGCGATGGACTGGACGGTGGCGGACACGAAGAAATACTGCTGCTTCAGCCGCAGGGACTTACCCTCATAGTGGTTGTCCTCGGGGTACAGGACCTTGGCGATGGTGGCCGCCATGGCCTCCTCCTCCGCCGCCTTCAGATACTCGCCCCGGGAGAACAGGGACATATCCACCGGCTTGGTGGACCGGGCGTCCCACAGGCGCAGGGTGTTCACATGGTCGGTGCCGTAGCCGGCCACCACCATGTCGCAGGGGACGGCCAGCACGGAGGTGGCGTTCTCGTTGACGATATGCAGGTGGCCGTCATCCCAGAATTCCCGCAGGGTACCGCCGAACTGGACGGTCTGCGCCTCCTCGGGCTTGGGCAGCAGCCAGGCCGCGCCCAGGTCCTTCCAGTTGTCCGGCAGCTCCACCTGCTGGCCCTCCACGATCTTCTGCTTGAAGATGCCCAGCTCATAGCAGATGGAATAGCCGGCAGCGGGGATCTCCAGAGTGGTCATGGAGTCCAGATAGCAGGCGGCGAGACGGCCCAGGCCGCCGTTGCCGAGACCCGCGTCCGGTTCGATCTCAAAAATGTCCGCGGCCTTGAAGCCCAGATGCTCCAAGGCCTCCCGAAGCTGGGGCAGAACCTCCAGGTTGTAGGCGTTTTTCATGAGGCTGCGGCCCATGAGGAACTCCAAGGACAGGTAATGGACCTGCTTTTGCTGCTGGCGACGGATCTGCTTTTTGACCTCCACCCGCCGCATGGCCATCACGTCCCGGAGCACCAGGGCGCAGGCTTTCATCATCTCCTGGTCGGTGGCCTCCTCCGGCGTCTTGCCGAAGTTCAGCATCAGTTTGGCGGTCAGAGCGCTTTCCAGCGATTGTGTGGTAAATGGTGTCATGAATTTCCCTTACTCCGCCGCGTCCTTCTTTCCCTTTGCGGCGGGCCCTTTCTTTGTGGTCTCTTTCTGGGTGCCGCCGAAGCGGCCCCTTTCGCGTTGGTTTATTTACTCCGCCTTTTCCTCAGTCTTTTTGGCGGCAGTTTTCTTGGCAGCCGGCTTTTTCGCGGCAGGCTTTTTCTCCGTGGCCTTCTTGGCGGCGGTTTTTTTGGCGGCGGGCTTCTTCTCCGCGGCCTTTTCCTCCTTCACCGCCGGCTTCTTGGCAGCGGCCTTCCGGGCGCGGGGCTTTTTCACCGGCTCCGCCGCGGGGGCTTCCTCCACGACGGGAGCGGGTTCCACGGCAGGCGCTTCCTCCACGACGGGAGCGGGTTCCACGGCAGGCGCTTCCTCCGCGGCAGGCGTGGGTTCCACGGCAGGCGCTTCCTCCGCGGCGGGGGCTTCCTCCGCGACAGGCGCTTCCTCCACGGCAGGCGCGGGCTCCACCGGAGGCCAGGCCTGGCCGGTAACGCTGGCGTAAATGCGCAGATATTCCTTGGCGCTGCGGCCCCAACTGAAGTCACACTCCATGGCCCGCCGGCGCAGCCGGGCGAAGGCGTCGGGATAATCCTTGTACAGGTACACAGCCTCCCGGATGACGTGGAGCATGTCGCCGCTGGAGTAGTTGGCGAAGGTGAAGCCGTTGCCGGCGTCTCTCCAGGCCTCGTAGGGCTGGACGGTATCCTTCAGTCCGCCGGTCTCCCGGACGATGGGCACGGTGCCGTAGCGCATGGCGATCATCTGGCTCAGTCCGCAGGGCTCGCTCTTGGAGGGCATCAGGAACAGGTCGGCGCCGGAGTAGATGGCCATGGACAGGCTCTCGTTGTAATCCAGCCGGACAGCCATGCGGCCGTGATACTGCTGGGCGGCCCAATGGAAGAACTCCTCGTACTTCCGGTCGCCCTTGCCCAGCACCACCAGCTGCAGCGGGAGCTCCATCATATCATGAAGGACCTCACAAATCAAGTCCAAACCCTTGTGAGAAACCAGTCTGGACACAATGCCCACGATGGGCACGTTGGGGTCCTGCCGCAGGCCCATGAGCTTTTGCAGCTCCGCCTTGTCCACGGCCTTGCCGGCCATATCCTCCACGGAGAAGCGGGCGGCGATGTGGTCATCGTTGGCGGGGTCATAGCGCTTCATATCGATACCGTTGAGCACACCGGAGAGCTTATAGCCGCACTGGCGCATGATGCCGTCCAGCCGGTGGGCAAAGTAGGCCATCTTCAGCTCGTTGGCATAGGTGGGAGACACGGCGTTCACCGCGTCGGCGCACAAAATAGCCGCCTTCAGCAGGTTCACGTCGCCGTCCATCATGATGGTGCCATCCTCCGCCCAGCCGTGGTCCAGGCCGAACAGGTCGCCCAGGGTGTCCTGGCCGAAGCGGCCCTGGTACTCGATATTGTGGATGCTGAGGGTGGTCTTGATGCCGCGGAACCGCTCTTCCCGGACGCCGTCGTCCTTCAGATAAACGGGCACCAGGGCGGTCTGCCAATCGTTGCAGTGGATGACGTCGGGCCAGAAGGCCAGGTGGGGCAGCATCCGCACCACAGCCCGGGAGAAAAATCCGAAGCGCTCACCGTCGTCATAGTAGCCGTACAGGTCGGGGCGGTTGAAGTACTGCTCGTTGTCCACGAAGTACCAGGTGACGCCGTCCCGTTCCAGGGAAAACAGTCCGCAGTAGCAGCGGCGCCAGGCCAGGTTCACATAGTCGTAGCACAGGAAGTTCAGCTGGTCGCCGAACTTTTCCTTCACCTTCTGGTACATGGGCAGGATCACGGCCACCTGGGCGCCCTCGGCGGCCAGGGCGGGAGGCAGGGAGCCGGCCACGTCGGCCAGTCCGCCGGTTTTGCAAAAGGGCACAGCCTCGCTGGTCGCATACAAGATCTTCATAAAATACTCCTTTTCAATCAATATTCCTCTTTGGTAATCGGTTTCCTAAGCACCGGGACAAAGGGGGGACGCAGGTCCCCCCTTTGTAGGCCTTAAACAATGCTGCCCTTGGCCAGCACGATGGGATAGGTGGCATGGCCCATCAGCGTCCGGTCGGCCAGCACCTCCACATCCTTGTCGGCGATGATGTAGGCCAGCTGGGCGTTGCGGCGGACGATGTCCTCCTTGAACAGGACGCAGTTGCGGACAACGGCGCCCTCCTCCACCACCACGCCGGGGAAGAGGATGGAATTCTCCACCACGCCCTCGATGCGGCAGCCCTCAGCCACCAAAGAGTTCACGCAGCGGCCGTTGGGGCTGATATAGGTGGAAGACTTGTCTGCGCCCTTGGCCCGGATGGGGCGCTCGGGGCAGAACAGCTCCGCCCGGATGGCGGGGTCCAGCAGCTGCATGCTGCGGTCATAATACTCCTGGACGGAGCGGATCTGGGCGGCGAAGCCCTTCCAGATATAGCAGCGCAGGTTCAGCGTGTCCTTCTTGGCCCGCAGCACGTCCCGCCGCCAGCTGAACTGGTCCTTGGCGGTGCACTCGTCCACCAACTCCTTCAAAAGGGCGGTGGAGACAATGTACACCTCCAGCCCCCGGTAGCCCCGGGGCCTGTGCAGGTTATAGAGGACCTCGGTGACACGACCGTTGGCGTCCATCTCATAATAGGTGCCGTCGGCAGTGGCGAAGCTGTCGTTGCCGCAGACCACGGTGATGTCGGCGCCGGATTTGATGTGCTGCTCATACACGTCGCCCAGCGGCAGGTTCACCACCAGGTCGCCATCCATCAAGGCCACATAGTCCTGCCGGATCTCATCCAGGTATGTACGGACGCCGGCCAGGGCCTCCACCTTGCCGCGGAAGGGCATGACGCCCCAGTCCTTCTGATAGTTGAAGGGAGGCAGCAGGCGCAAGCCGCCCCGCTTGCGGGACAGGTCCCACACCTTGCCGGTGCCCAGGTGGTCCACCATGCTTTGATACCGGCCGTGGAGCACCACGCCCACGTCCGTGCAGCCGGCGTTGACCAGGTTGGACAGGGCGAAATCCACCGCCCGGTACCGTCCGCCGAAGGGAATGGACGCCGCGGAGCGGATCTCGCTCAGCTCCCGCAGGTCATTGCGCTTTTCATAAGAAAAGATGATACCATGCAGTCCGTTCATTTGGACACCTCCTCACCGTTGCGGCCAAGCATAATGCCGGGCCGGACCTCTTTCCCGTCCGCCAGTGCACAGCCCGGCGCCAGGACCGTCAGTCCCCAGGGGTCCGGAGCCGTATTCTCCGGCGTGCCGCCCACGCGGCAGTTTTCGCCGATACGGCAGTTCTCACCCAGAATGGCGTACTCCACCACGGCGCCGGGCGCCACCACGGTGCCGGGCATCAGCACGGAATAGCTGACCCGCGCATCCTTGCCCACCACCACGTTGGGAGCCAGGACGGAGTTTTCCACGGTACCCTCCAGGATGCAGCCGCGGTTGATGGCGCTGTGACGTACCTGGGAGTCGCTGCCCAGGAAGGCGGGAGGCGCGTTGACAGAGCGGGCGTAAATGGGCCAGGACTCATCCAGCAGGTCCAGGCCGGACTCGGGAGAGAGCATGTCCATATTGGCGTCCCACAGGGACTCCAGGGTGCCCACGTCCTTCCAGTAGCCCTCAAAGCGGTAGGCGGCCATCCGCTCGCCGTTGTTCAGCATGGCGGGGATGACGTTCTTGCCGAAGTCGTTTTCGGAGTTAGGATTGGCCTCGTCCTCCGTCAGATACCGGCGCAGGGCCTTCCAGGAGAACACGTAAATGCCCATGGACGCCAGGTTGCTCTTGGGCTCCTTGGGCTTTTCGGCGAACTCGGTGATCATGTCCTCGCCGTCCACCGCCATGATGCCGAAGCGGGGGGCCTCCGCCCAGGGCACCTCCATGACGGAGATGGTGCAGGCGGCGCCCGCGGCCTTGTGGCGCTCCACCATCTTGGAGTAGTCCATCTTGTAGATATGGTCGCCGGAGAGGATCACCACGTAATCGGGGTCATACAGGTCGATGAAGCCGATGTTCTGATAGATGGCGTTGGCGGTGCCCTTGTACCAGGTGCCGCCCTTGCTGCCCTGGTAAGGAGGCAGGATGTGGACGCCGCCGGTGGACCCGTCCAGATCCCAAGGCTGGCCGCTGCCGATGTAGCTGTTCAGCTCCAGGGGACGGTACTGGGTCAGCACGCCCACGGTGTCGATGCCGGAATTGGTGCAGTTGGACAGCGGGAAGTCAATGATGCGGTATTTGCCGCCGAAGGGGACCGCCGGTTTCGCCATTTCACCGGTCAGGACGTACAGTCTGCTGCCCTGGCCGCCTGCCAGCAGCATGGCGATACATTCTTTTTTCATTTTTTCTCCAGCTCCTTTGCCTGTTTTTTCTTCCTGGGCTTTGGATATGTGCCTTCACCCCGCAGGAACACCGCGCCGAAGGCCGGGATACGGATAGCGGCGGAATAGTCCTTCCCATGGGAGGGAACGGCCTCCACCTTCACCGGCTCGGTGTCGCCGAAGCCGGCGCCGCCGTAAGCGGCATCGTCGGTATTGAACACAGGGACATACTTCCGGTGGGCCGGGACGCCCATCCGGTAGTTTTCATAAGTATTGGGCGAGAAGTTCACCGCGCACAAAAGGTCGCGGCCCTTTTTATCCTTCCGCAGGAACACCACCACGTTGTTGTGGTTATCGTCAGGCACCAGCCACTCGAAGCCCTCCCAGTCGAAGTCGATCTCCCACAGGGCCGGCTCCTTCTTGTAAAAGGCGTTGATGTCCTTGAAGAACTGGTGGATCTTCTGGTTTTCCTCCCGCTCCAGCAGATACCAGTCCAACTGCTGGTCGGAGTTCCACTCGCGCCACTGGCCCAGCTCCGCGCCCATGAACATCAGCTTCTTGCCGGGATGGGCCAGCAGATACGCGTAAAAGCCCTTGAGGCAGCGCAGCTGGTTGGAGTAGTCGCCGGGCATCTTCCCCACCACGCTGCCCTTCATGTGGACCACCTCGTCGTGAGAGATGGGCAGCACGAAGTTTTCGGAGAAGGCATACATCATGGAGAAGGTGATATCCTTGTGGTGGTCCTGGCGGAACCAGGGGTCCATCTTCAAGTAGTGGCACATGTCATTCATCCAGCCCATGTTCCACTTCAGATTGAAGCCCAGGCCGCCGGTCTCAGCCGGACGGCTGACCATGGGCCAGGCGGTGGATTCCTCCGCCACCATCAGCACATTGGGATTCACGGAAAAGGCCATGGCGTTGAGCTCACGCAAAAAGTCGATGGCCTCCAGATTCTCATGTCCGCCGTATTTATTGGGGGTCCAGGCGCCGCCCTGGCGGCCGTAGTCCAGATACAGCATGGAGGCCACGGCGTCCACCCGCAGGCCGTCGATGTGGTACTCCTCCAGCCAGAACCGGGCGGAGGAGAACAGGAAGCTTTTCACCTCGGGCTTGCCGTAGTCAAACACCCGGGTGCCCCAGCCGCCGTGCTCCCACTTGTTAGGGTCACTGTACTCGTAGCAGCAGGTGCCGTCGAACTCATACAGGCCCTGGATATCCTTGCAGAAGTGGGCGGGCACCCAATCCAGAATGACGGAGATGCCGTTTTTGTGCATATGGTTCACAAACCACATGAAATCCTTGGGCTGGCCGAAACGGGAGGTAGGCGCGAAGTAGCCGGTGCACTGATAGCCCCAGGAGTCGTCCAGGGGATGCTCCGTCACCGGCAGCAGCTCGATGGCGGTGTAGCCCATGTCCTTGACATAGGCGGCCAGCTCCCTGGCCAGGTCCTTGTAGTCGATAAAATCGCCGTTGCTCCGTTTTTTCCAGGAGCCCAGATGTACCTCGTAAATATTCAGTGGGGAAGAATAGACCGGGTGCTTTCCCTGCCGCTCCCGGAAGGCCTTGTCCGTCCAGCGGAAGCCGCTGATGTCATAGAGCTTGCTGGCGGTGGCGGGACGGGTCTCCGTGTGGAACCCATAGGGGTCCGCCTTCAGCCGGGTCTCCCCGTTGGGGCCGGTGACCGCGTATTTATAAGCGGTGAACTGCTGCAGGCCGGGGATGAAGCCCTCCCACTCCTGGCCCTTGCGGGTCAAGGGATTGGCCTTGGCATCCCAGCTGTTGAAATCGCCCACCACGGAAACGCTCTGGGCGTGGGGCGCCCAGACCCGGAAGGTCCAGCCCGCCTTTCCCCGCTTCTGGTCCGGATGGGCGCCAAACCAGCGCCAGCCGTCCGTCAGCCTGCCTGCATGATACTGAGCCGCTTGTTCCTTATTTGTCATATTGTTTACTCCTCTCACCGGAGGCCGCACCTGCGGCGCCGGATCGCGCGTTTTCCTTTTCTGCCTCACGCAGATGACCTGCCACTATATATTGTGTATATTATACTTCTTCGCCGAAACACCGTCAAGAATGCCCCCGTCGAAAAAGGAAGCCCGTTTTTGGTCCGTTTTACCATTTCATTCTCCGTTTTCACAGTATTTTTTGGATACCTTTGTCAAAAAAGACAGGATTTTGCGGGTGCTTGCCCTATTTTTTACCCACATTTTGGAAGGTTTTTCCGCGCCCCGCCAAACGCTCATGATTGATTTTACCGCCTTGTGCTGATATAATAAGTCGGATTTTGTATAACAGCGCAATTTTCAGGAGGCCTGTATCATGGACGCCATACTTTCCCTGTTTACCGAAGTGACGGTGAACGGCTTTGCCCTGTGGGTGGTGCTGCTCATCTGTGTGGGTGTATTTCTGGCATCCTTTATGGACGCCATCGCCGGCGGCGGCGGTATCATCTCCGTCCCCACCTATCTCATCGCCTTCGGCGACCTGCCCGCCTATTATGCCCTGGGCACCAACAAGCTCTCCGCTGGCATCGGCACTGTGTTCTCCACCGCCCGCTTCATCCGGCAGGGCTACGTCCGCTGGAAGCTGTTCGCCCCCGCCATCGTCCTGGCTCTGGCGGGCTCCATGTGCGGCACCTGGCTGCAGCTCCACACGCCGGACCGGGTGCTGAAGTACCTGCTGCTGGCGGTCTTGCCGGTGGTGGCGGTGGTGACGCTGCGCAACCGCAGCTGGCCCGACGAGCCCGGGGACATCGATTTCCGCGCCCAGGCGGCCATCGTCTGGGCGGCCTCCTTTCTGGTGGGCGGCTACGACGGCTATTACGGTCCCGGCACCGGTACCTTCCTTATGATCATCTTCATCCGCCTTGCCAAGCTGGACACCCGCCACGCCGCCGGCGGCGTAAAGGTCATCAACCTGGCCTCCAACCTGGGCAGCCTCTTCACCGCCCTCACCGCCGGCTACGTGTACATCGGCGTGGGCCTCATCTCCGCCGTGGCCTCCATCGCGGGCCACTATCTGGGGGCGGGGCTAGCCATCAAAAACGGCAGCAGGATCGTCCGCCCCACCGTCATCCTGGTGCTGATCCTGCTGACGGCCAAGGTGGGCAGTGAGCTGCTGTTCCCGGAATTTTGGAGCTGAGTCGGAGGTGCTGTTCATGAAAAAGTCCATCGGCATTTTAGGCGGCATGGGCCCCCTGGCCACGGCGGACCTGTTCCGCAAGATCGTCACACTGACCCGGGCCGGCTGCGACAACGACCACATCCGCGTCTACATCGACGACAACGCCTCCATCCCCGACCGGACGGCGGCCATTTTGACCGGCGGCGCCGACCCCCTGCCCGCCATGGAGGATTCCCTGCGGAAGCTGGAGCGCTGCGGCGCCGACTGCATCATCATGCCCTGCAACACCGCCCACTACTTCCTGCCCCGGCTCCAGGCCCTGACGGATGTTCCCTTCCTCAGCATGCTGGAAGCCGCCGCCAAGGCCGCCGGACGCCGCTTTCCCGGCGGCACCGCCGGCGTGCTGGCCACCCGGGGCACCCTGGCCACCGGTCTTTATCAAAACGCCCTGGCGGCGGAAGGGGTGGCCTGCCTTCTCCCCGGCGAGGAGGAGCAGGCGGCCCTCATGCGGGTCATCTACGACGGCGTCAAGGCCGACGCCGCCCCGGAGGCCTACCGGGCGGACCTTGCCGCCGTGACGGAGGCCATGGCCCGGCGGGGCGCCGACTATTTCATTCTGGGCTGCACGGAACTGCCCCTGGCGGCGGATGCCGCCGGCTTGCACGTCCCCGCGGTGGACCCCACGGAGGAGCTGGCAAAAGCTGCCATCCGCTGGTGCGGCTATTCCGTAAAGGGTGAATAACGCAAAATTTACACGCCCGGTTTGGCATTTTGCCTTACCGGGCGTTTTTTTTGTCATACTTTCTTCATATTTTTCACAGATTCCGCAGAGACTTCTTTACATGTTCTTCACATTTCGCTATAATAAATCTATTTTGAGGGGACGTTTCGTATAAAACGACGAAACGCAGCGGGTCCGCCCGCCAGAAAATCTGATTTTGAGGTGAATCTATGAAGAAAAAAATGAGTCTGCCTGTCCAGATCCTGATTGCCCTGGTGCTGGGCATCATCGTCGGTCTTATCTGCTATATGACCGGCACCGCTGATTTCACGACCAACTATCTCAAGCCCTTCGGCACCATCTTTGTCAACCTGCTGAAGTTCATCGTGGTCCCCGTGGTCCTGTTTTCCATGATCGACGGCATCCTCTCCATGAACGACATGAAGAAGGTGGGCGCCGTGGGCTGGAAGACCGTGGCCTTCTTCCTGTGCACCACCGCCGTGGCCTGCGTCATCGGCCTGGTGATGGCCAACCTGTTCAACGGCGCTGGCCTCTTCCCCACCCTGGCTTTGGAGGAGGGCGCCGTTTGGGAAAAGGCCACCTCCGCCAACTTCATGGACACCCTGGTGGGTATCTTCCCCTCCAACATGTGGGACGCCTTCGTGAAGGCCAACATGCTGCAGGTCATCGTCATCGCCCTGTTCTTCGGCGGCGCCATCATGGCCGCCGGCGAGAATGGCCAGCTGTGCCGGGACATCGTCTCCTCCTTCAATGAGGTCATCAACAAGCTCATGGCCTTCATCATCAGCCTCAGCCCCATCGGCGTGTTCACCATGATGGCCTGGGTCGTCGCCACCCAGGGCGCCGAGATCCTGGGCCACCTGGCTCTGGTGCTGCTGTGCGCCTACATCGCCTACATCATCCACGCCGTGCTGGTCTACTCCTTCTCCGCCAAGGCCTTCGCCGGCATCAACCCCGCAAAGTTCTTCAAGGGTGCCTTCGCCGCCATGATGTTCGCCTTCACCTCCACCTCCTCCGCCGCCACGCTGCCTGTTTCCAAGGAGTGCGCCCATGAGCTGGGCGCCGACGACGACGTGGCCGCCTTCGTGCTGCCTCTGGGCTCCACCATCAACATGGACGGCACCGCCATCTACCAGTGCGTGGCCACCGTGTTCCTGGCCACCTGCGCCGGCATGCATTTGACCATCGGCCAGATGGTGACCATCGTGGTCACCGCCACCCTGGCCTCCATCGGCACCGCGGGCGTCTCCGGCGCCGGCATGATCATGCTGGCCATGGTGCTCACCGCCATGGGCATCGACGTCAACCTCATCATGATCATCTACGGCGTGGACCGCCTGTTCGACATGGGCCGTACCTGCCTGAACGTCACCGGCGACATCGCCTGCTCCCTGTGCGTCACCAAGTGGGAGAGCAAGAACAAGAAACAGTAAATTTTACAGTGAAAACGCCGGCTGCTTTTGGCAGCCGGCGTTTTTTATGCGCATGGGTTCACTCCCCAATTTTTCCAGCATAACTGATTTCTGGACGCAAATACTATCCGCAGATTCATTTCACCCGGGCGCCGCAGCCGGGCGGGAAAGCATTGCAAAAACAGCAGGAAAGGTTTGAATTGGAAAATATGAAGGCAACTGGAATCGTCAGAAGGATCGACGACCTCGGCCGTGTGGTCATTCCTAAGGAGATCCGCCGCACTATGCGCATCCGGGAGGGCGACCCGCTGGAGATCTACACCAGCCGGGACGGCGAGGTCATTTTCAAGAAATATTCTCTGCTGGGAGGCGTGGAGGACTTCGCCGCGGACCTGTGCGAGACCATGAGCCGCTCCACCGGCAGCATCTGCGCCGTCACGGACCGGGACACCGTCATCGCCGTGGCCGGCGGCGGACGGCGGGAGCTGATGGGCAAGCGCATCTCACCGGAGCTGGAGCGGATCATGGAGTCCCGGAAGATCTACCAGGGCACCGGAGACAACAGTGCCGTCCCCGTGACAGAGGACTCCGACAAGCTCCACGCCAGCGTGGCCGCTCCCATCCTGGCAGAGGGTGACCTGCTGGGTCTGGTATTGTTCGTAGGCGCCGAGGACACCCCCGCCGGCGAGACGGAATTCAAGCTGGCCCAGACCATCGCCGCCTTTCTGGGCCGGCACATGGAGGGCTGAGAAAGGCACGGACGCTTTGGCGTCCGTGTTTTTCCGTATACGGACAGCCCTGCCGCCGTATGCTTTAGGGACTTGAAAGGAGGCGGTCCCCACGCTGACATCCGCGCTTTTCGCCGCGGCGCAGGCCATCCGCGCCGTGACGCTGCCGGCCCTGCTGGGCACCGGGGTGTTTCTCACCCTGCGGACCCGGTTTCTGCCCTGGCGAAACCTGTTTCCCGCCCTGGGGCTCCTTGCCCGCCGGGAATCCCGCTCCGCCGGGAAAAGCGGCATCTCCCCCTTCTCCGCCCTGATGACGGCCCTGGCGGCCACCATCGGCACCGGCAACATCGTGGGGGTCGCCACCGCCCTCACCGCCGGCGGCCCCGGCTCCCTGGTGTGGATGGAGATCGCGGCCCTGTTCGGCCTTGCCGCCAAGTTCGCCGAGTGCGCCCTGGCGGTCAAATTCCGACGCCCCGGCGAAACGGCGGGCGGGCCCATGTTCGTCATGGCCCGGGGCATCCGTCCCAGAGCCCTGGGCCGCGCCCTAGGGAGCGCCTTCGCCCTGTTCGCGGTGCTGGCCTCCTTCGGCATCGGCGATGTGACCCAATCCAACTCCATCGCCGCCGCTCTCCGCCAGGCGGTTTCCCTGCCGCCGGCGCTGACGGGGCTTTTGACAGCGGCGCTGACCCTCGTCATCATCCGGGGCGGCATCCGCCGCGTCGCAGGAGCCGCATCGGTGCTGGTGCCGGTGATGGCGGGCGGGTATCTGCTGGCAGGTCTGGCCGTCATCCTGGTCCACCGGCAAGCGCTCCCCGCCGTCCTGGCGGAGATGCTGCGCCAGGCCCTCTCCCCCCGGGCCGTGGCCGGGGGGACCGCCGGCACCGCCCTGCGCTGGGGCGTGGCACGGGGCATCTTCTCCAATGAGGCGGGCATGGGCTCCGCCGCCATCACTGCCGCCTCCGCCGGCGGCAGCCCCGCCCTCCAAGGCTACATCCACATGACCGGCGTTTTTTTCGACACCATGGTGGTCTGCACCGTCACAGGCCTTGCCATCTGCTGCTCCGGCGTTTTGGGCGCCGCCGACCCGGCCACGGGCTTATCGGCGGAGGGCGCCGCTTTGACCATCCTGGCCTTTGAAACGGTGCTGGGTCCCGCGGGGCGGGTATTCCTGGCGGTGTCCATCGCCCTGTTCGCCTTTTCCTCCATGCTGGGCTGGGCCTACCAGGGGGAGACGGCACTTGCCTACCTGGCGGGGCGCCGGGCCGTGCCCCTCTACCGCTGCCTGTTCGCCGCGGCGGCCTGGGCGGGAGCCTTTTTGGACGTGGAAGAGGCCTTCGGCCTTTCGGACCTTTGCAACTGCCTCATGGCCCTGCCGAATCTCGCCTGCCTTTTGCTGCTCTCCGGCGCAGCAGCCCGGGAAATGGAGTCGTTTCAGCCGGAATTTCACCGAAACAGCCGGAGAAAACCTGTAAATTTTCTGTGACGGAGTTGCAATTTCTTATTTTAATGGTAAGATAAAGGCGTTGAAAATTTTTATGCAAAGGACTTGATTCTATGACGAAAATCGACATCGTCTCCGGCTTCCTGGGCGCCGGCAAGACCACCCTCATCAAAAAGCTGCTGGCGGAGGCTTTCCAGGGCGAAAAGCTGGTGCTCATTGAAAACGAATTCGGCGAGATCAGCATTGACGGCGGCTTTTTGAAGGACTCCGGCGTGCAGATCTCCGAGATGTCCTCCGGCTGCATCTGCTGCTCCCTGGTGGGCGACTTCGGCAAGGCCCTAAAGGACGTGCAGGCCCAGTTCCACCCCGACCGCATCCTCATTGAGCCCTCCGGCGTAGGCAAGCTCAGCGACGTGATCGTGGCGGTGCAGAACACCGTGGCGGACATTCCCGACATGCAGCTCAACAGCTTCGTCACCGTAGCGGACGCCACCAAGGTGAAAGTCTACATGAAGAACTTCGGCGAGTTCTACAACAACCAGATCGAATCCGCCGGCGCCATCATCCTCTCCCGGACCCAGAAGCTCAGCCAGGAGAAGCTGGAGGCCGCCGCGGCCATGCTGCGGGAGAAAAACCCCGGCGCCGCCATTCTGACCACTCCCTGGGACCAGCTGGACGGCAAAGTGATCCTCTCCGCCATGGAGAAGGTGTCCCTGGCTGACGAGCTGCTGGCCAAGATGCGGGCAGAGCACGAGGCCGAGGAGGCGGAGCACGAACACGAGCATCACCACCACGACCATGACCACGAGGAGCACGAGCATCACCATCACCACGACGACGATGATGACGAGCACGAGCACCATCACCATCATGACCATGATCACGAGGAGCACGAGCATGGCCATGAGCACCACCATGACCATGACCACGAGTGCGACGACCCCAACTGCTCCTGCCACCACCATCACCACCACGCCGACGAGGTGTTCACCTCCTGGGGCAAGGAGACTCCCAAGGCCTTCTCCCAGGCGGACATCCAGCGCATTCTCACCGCCCTGGACTCCGGCGACTACGGCAAGATCCTCCGGGCCAAGGGCATCGTCAGCGGCAGCGACGGCGCCTGGGTGGAGTTCGACTACGTGCCCGAGGAGCACGACATCCGTCCCGGCAAGCCCGACTACACCGGCCGCCTGTGCGTCATCGGCGCGGAGCTGCGGGAGGACAAACTGGCGGAGCTGTTCGGCCTGTAAATCCGGAAAGGAATTTTACTTCACATGGATATTCCTGTTTATCTCATCGCCGGCTTCCTGGACGGCGGCAAGACCAACTTCATCAACGGCATCCTGGAGGACGGCTTCGCCCGCCAGGACCGGACGCTGCTCATCTGCTGCGAGGAGGGCGAGGAGGAGTACAACCCCCGTGCCCTGGACAACGTAACGGTGGTCACCGTAGAGGATGAGGCAGACCTGAAGTGCTCCTGGCTGAAGGAGCTGGAGAAGCAGTACAAGCCCAAGCAGGTCCTCATCGAGTACAACGGCATGTGGCAAATGGAACGCCTTTACAGGGAAGTGCTGCCGGCCAACTGGGTGCTCTACCAGATCATGACCTTTGTGGAGGCCTCCACCTTTGAGACTTACGCCAAGAACATGGGCCAGCTGATGATGGAGAAGATCACCAACGCCGACATGCTGGTGTTCAACCGCTGCACCCCGGCCCTGCGGGACGCCCTGCGCAAGCGGAATCTGCGGATGGTGAACCGCCGGGCGGACATTTACCTGGAGATGGAGGACGGCACCAGTGAGGATTACCTCACCGGCGACGAGTGCCCCTTCGACATGAGCCAGGAGGTCATCGACATTCCCGACGACGATTTCGGCGTCTGGTACGTGGACGTGATGGACCACCCGGAGCGCTACGACGGCCACCTGGTCCACATGAAGCTCATCATGTGCCACTCCAAGAAGTACCCCGGCATCCACTGCCCCGGCCGCTTCGCCATGGTGTGCTGCGAGAACGACGTGCAGTTCCTGGGCCTCATCGCCAAGGGCGACCAGCTGGACCGATACGAAAACCGGGACTGGATCGAAGTCACCGCCCGCATGGCCGTGGAAAAGCACAAGGCCTACAAGGGCAAGGGTCCGGTCATGAATGTCCTGTCCATCGCCCCCTGCGAAAAGCCCGCCCAGGAGGTCGTCACTTTCTGACGAAATTGAATACTTTTTGTTGAATCGAGCAAAAAGTCTCCCCTCTGTTATCGAAGAGGGGAGACTTTTTTGCCGGGCGCGCTTGCCGGAACGGTGTCCTTCATAGGACTTGCCCGGCAAGCTGAGCGTTACCTTTCAAAGTCTATCTGCACCAGTTTTTTCCGTTAGGTAGCATATACTCCAAAGTTCTGATTGCTTAATAATCAATTTCACTCATTGCTTTCTCCTTCCAGGCCATCAAAAATGTGAAGATAAGGGGAATCTGACACCCAATTATCCTCTGTATTGATTTGAATAATACATGAAACATATTTAGGATTTACCTGTCGAATTGCTTTCTGACCTCAATAGAAAAACTAAATTCCGGTTGGATGGGCAGTCGAGCTGAAGTTAATCTTGCATAAAAGTAGCCGGAAGTAACTCTTACAAGCATTGCAGCATGAGTAAAAGGGAGCAAATTTCTCCCGCCCTTGCTTTTTTTGCCGAAATCCATATAATAGTACTATTACGGAAACCAAAGAAAGGACCTGTCGCCTTTGAAACATTCTGACCGCTTTCCCCGGCTCCGCCTGCCCCTGTGGGCCACCCTGCTGGCCGCCGTGGCCCTGGCGGGCTGCATCACGCTGCTGGCGTTGTGGTGCCAGCCCAACGCGCTGCGGACCATCGTGGCCAATTTCCGCCGCCAGCCGCTGCTGATCGTGCTGAACTGCCTGCCCATCGGCCTTTTGCTGCTGGCGTTCACCTGCCTGCTGCGGAACCTGTTTTTCGCCGGAGCCCTGGTGAACTTCGCCGTGTGCGCCCTGTCCATCGCCAACCGCATCAAGCTGGAGGTCCGGGACGAACCGGTGTTCCCCCGGGACTTCGCCCTTTTGAAGGAAGTGGGCAGCGCCATGGGCACCTACGACATCCACTTCCCGGTGAAGGTCATTGCCGTGGTGGTGGCCGCCACGGCGGTGCTGGCGGTGCTGGGCGTGTTCGTCCGCTGCCGCCCCTTCCCCATCGAAAAGCTCCGGGGCTGGCTGGGTAGCCTTCTGGGCGCCGCCGCCAGCCTCGGCGTGCTGGCAGCGCTGATCTTGACGGTGTACGCCTCCAACGACCTGTACAACTCCTTCCACGTCACCAACGCCTATTATATCCCCTCCGTGTTCAACGAGCTTGGCTTCCCCTACTGCTTCTGCCACCAGTTCACCACCTATCCCGTGGACCGGCCGGAGGGCTTCAGCAAGGCCCAGGCCATGGCCTGGGACGCCGCTCCCACGGAGGAGGGCCAGGGCAAGGATGTCCACCTCATCATGGTGATGAACGAGGCCTTTTCCGATCTGACGGACGACCCGGTGTTCACCTACACGGAGGACCCCCTGCCCAACCTCCACGCCCTGCAAGGGGACAGCCACGCCGTCAGCGGCCATGTGGTGGCGCCCGGCTTTGCTGGCGGCACTGCCAACACGGAGTTTGACGTGCTGACGGGCATGCAGACCAACGCCCTCTCCGCCGCCACCACCTCCTCGTTCCGGGTGGTGAACCGGAATCTGGACAGCGTGCTGCGGCTGTTCCGGGAGGACGGCTACCACACCTCTTTCTTCCATCCCGGCGACGACTGGTTCTACAACCGGGAGAACGTGTACCGCTGGCTGGGAGCGGAGGAGACGGTGTTCGCCGACCAGATGGAGGGCCTGGCATACAAGGGCCGCTGGGTGACGGACAACTATATGGCCGGCTTCATTGAGGAAAAGTTTGAGGAGGCTGTATCCCAGGGGCAGCTTCTGTGCAATTACACCACCACCATCCAAAACCACATGTCCTACACCCTGGACAAGTACGGTGAAGGGTACGTATACCCGGCGGTGGAGACCTCCGTCTCCCTCTCCGACCAGGTGGAGACCATGCTGGAGGTGTATGTGGAGGGTGCCCGGGACGCCGACGCCATGCTGGGCCGGCTGGTGGACTACTTCTCCGCCACAGAGGAGCCGGTGGTGCTGGCCTTCTGGGGCGACCACCTGCCCTACCTGGGAGACAACCAGCTGGGTTACCGGGAGCTGGGCTCCGAGGTGGCCCTGCAGGAGGAGGACCGGAGCAACATCCTCTGCTCCTATGAGACCCCCTATGTCATCTGGGCCAACGACGCGGCGGCGGAAGCTCTGGATTGGGACGCCGCTGTGGAGGCCCTGGACCTGCCGGAGGACGGCCGCCTTTCCGCCAGCTTCCTGGGCGCCGCCCTGGTGGAGCTCACCGGTCGGGGGGGCGAGAGCGCCTGGTTCCGCTTCTTGAACGACTTGAGGCGGGTGGTGCCGGTGGTGCAGAAAAAAACGTATGTGACCCTGGACGGCGACATCATTCCCGACCGGGAGCTGGACAGCTGGGCCCCGGCGGAGGGCGCCAGCGGCCTCCAGATCCGCCAGCTCATCCAGAAGTGGCGCCAATGGAGCTTTTACAAGCTGCGGTATAAGGACTTTGAGGGATGAAGGGGCAGAGCCGGAAAATCGCCCTTTGCGGCGTATTGTGCGCTCTGGCAGTGGTAATCCTGCTGCTGGGCGGCCTTTTGGCAGTGGCAATTTACTGCGCGCCGCTGCTGGCCATGGCGGTGCTGCTGCCCGTGATGGAGGAATACGGCCCCCGGACCGCTGGCGCGGCCTACGGTGCCGTGGCGCTTTTGGCGCTGCTGCTGGTGCCGGACCGGGAGACGGCGCTGGTGTATGTGTGCTTTGGCTGGTATCCCATCCTGCGGCCCCGCATCGCCGCGCTGCCGTCCCTGCCGGTGCGGATAGGCTGCCGGCTGGCTGTATACGCCCTGGCGGTGTTCGCGCTGTACGGCGTGGTGGTCCGCCTGTTCGGCCTGACCGCCGTACTGGAGGAACTGGGCGGCGCCATGCTCACCGCGGTACTGGCCGTGCTGGGCTTCGCGGTGTTTTTGCTGCTGGACCTGGCTCTGGGGCGGCTGACAGTCCTGTGGCACCGGAAGCTGCGCAGGCGCTTTCTCCGAACCTAACAAAAAAGAGACTTCCCTTACCGGGAAGTCTCTTTTTTCTTCACTGGCGCCGCACCGCCGCCTGGGGGGACAGGGGGATGCTGCGGCTGCGGATGAGCCGGATGAATACCGGGGTCAGCTGGGGGTCCAGCTGGCGGCCGGCGGCCTTGTTCAGCTCCTCCAGAGCAACCTCCAGTGGTAGGCCCTTCCGGTAGGGACGGTCCGTGGTCATGGCGTCAAACACGTCCGCAATGGCCAGACACCGGGCGGAGACGGGGATCTCCTCCCCGGAGATGCCCCGGGGATAGCCCTTGCCGTCCCACCGCTCATGGTGGCCCAGCACCGCCGGGATCAAGTAGTCCATCTCCGGCAGGTGGCGGATCATCTCAATGGAGTTGTTCACATGGTCCTTCATGATCTGGTATTCCTCATCGGCCAGCTGGTCGGTTTTGTTGAGGATCTTCTCCGGAATGGAGATCTTGCCAATGTCATGGAGCAGTCCCGCGGCGTAAATGGTACGGACCTGGTCGTCGTTGAGGCCCGCGGCCACAGCCAGCGTGGCGGCGTAGCGGGCCACGTTTTTGCTGTGGGCGTAGGTGTAATGGTCCTTGGCGTCAATGGCCGCCGTTAGGGCAGAGATCATGGACAGGGCGGTGCGGTATTCGCCGTCGCCCCGTTCAATGCGGTCCACGATGGCGTCCGTCCGCTCCGCCAGGTGCTGGGGCACCAGGTCAGAGGCACCCCGGAAAATGACGATCTGGTCCTTGCCGCCCTGCTTGGCGTTGTACACCGCCAGGTCCGCGTTGTCCATGAGCTCCTTGGCGCTGGACGCCGCGTAGGGCGCGGAGCAGATGCCCACGCTGACAGACAGGGGCTTGAGGCGCCGGCGCTCCGGCTGCTGGTTGATCTGCCCCACCCGGTCACCGATCTCCCGGGCCATCTTTCTGGCCCGCTGGGTATCCTGCAGCGGCAGCAGCACGGCAAACACCTTGCCGCTGGTGCGGAACACGGTGCCACCCTCTCCCACGCAGCGGGTGATGGCGTCGCCGATGAGACACAGGGCGGTGTCGCCCTCTCCCACGCCGTAGAGCTGGTTGTAGAGCTTGAAGTCGTCCACGTCGATATACATCAGAGTCAGACACTCCCGGCCGCAGGAGCGGAACTGCTCCTCCAGCCGCTCCACGAAGAAGCGGTAATTGTATACGCCGGTCAAGGGGTCGATGCGGGCCTCCCGGAACATCTTCTCATACAGGGCGGCGTTTTTCATGGCGATGGACGCGATGGAGCAGACCGTCTCCAAAAAGCCGATCTCCACGGCGCTGAAGCTGCGGCCCCGCTCCTTGGCGGACAGCAGCACCAGTCCCACGATCTCCTGCCCGTCCCGCATGGCGGCCACGCAGTCGATATTCAGCCGGCGGAACAGCTCCTTTTCCGCCTCCCAGACGGAGAGGTAGCGGGGGCTGTTTTGGAACTCGCCGATGATCAGATAGGCCTCCTGCTCTTTTAGATAGGCGATCTGGGGACTGTCCTTGGAAATGGAGAAGGACAGCGTCGCCAGCGGGCTGGAGCAGTACCTGGCCTGGTATTTGTCTCCCTCCAGCAGGCAGATGTAGATCTGCTCCGTGGATATCTCCCGGAAGATGATGTTGCCCAGCTTCTCCATGATGTCCGCCGTGCTCAGTGACTGGGAGACCTCGGCGGAGAAGTTTTTCACCAGACGGTTTTGCTGCTCCTCCCGGGTGAACATGGCCTCCAGCAGGCGGCTCATCAGAAGATACGCCAGGGCCAGCATGGCCGCGAAGGTCACCGCCACCATGGTGGTGGCCATTTCCTCGCCCAGGCCCAGCGTCCCTTCCGCGAAGGACTGCATGGGCTTGATGAAGTTGGCTGTGGCGATGATGCAGATCACCGCCAGCACCACCGTCAGCAGCGTCCGGGACACCACCAGGGTCAGCCGGAACATCCGCCGCTTGTACAGGGCGTACATCAACAGCATCGCGAACACGATGCCGGACAGGGCGTCAAAGGGGAAGGTATTGCCGGGCAGGCCCACCTGCAGCAGGTTGCCGGCCAGCATCACGATGCCGCCGGTAATGATGACCTGGATACCGGGGGAATGGGTCCCCTGCTCCCGGACCACCTTGGCCAGCAGCACCGCCGTGGCGCCGATAATGGCCACGAACACGACGCAGGGGATGACAATATGCCAGTTGAGCGCGTAGGTGAACACCGTGGCCCCGTCCGGCTTTACCACCGGCGTGGGAGGTGAGAGGTAAAAGCCGCTGATGGTGCCCGGCATGATCGCCAGGGTCAGAAGGGCGAACACCGTCAGCAAAAAGCGTCCCTTTCGCCTGGCAAAGGTGTGGACGAACAGGTAAAACAGCAGCTCCATGCTGAACAGCGACACCAAGGACACCGCGTACCAGAACCGTAGCCCCGGCCACATCTGGATGCGCATGAGGATGGAACCGCCGGACCAGAGGATGCAGTCCAGCAGCACCGCCATGAACGCCCAGATCTCCGGGGTCTTTTTCGTGGCCAGGAACGTGACGAACATCAGCGCGAAGCAGCAGAGGGCCGTGACGTTGATGTACAGGAAGGGAATGTTGCTCACAGGCGCGGCCTCCCTTCCCCGCCGGCGCTGTCCGCCTGCTGGCGCAGCAGGCCGCACACATCCAGCATGCCCGGATTGATGCGGGGCAGCTTGGCGCCGATCTTGGCCTCATAGGCCGCGATGGTGCCGTACTTCAAAATGGTGATCTGGAGAGGCTCCATGTTCAAAAGCTTTTTCAGATCGCCGTAATCGCTGTCAAAATACTTGAAGTACAGGCTCAGGTGCTCCGTCAGCACCGTGCGGGTGACCACCTCGCTGGCCTGGGCGTCCGGCGGGATCTCCAGGTACATGTGCAGGAAGGGGTCGTCGTTCTGGTTGAACTCCTTTTTCAGCACCCAGTCCCCCAGCTCCAGCCGGCTGAGGCGGATGACCTCCTGCATGGAGGAGGCGGTGATACGGGTAAAGCCGGCGATGTCGATCACGTCCGGCACCCGGTCCACAAAGGTCAGATGGGGCAGCTGGCCGCTGCCGGCGGAAAGGCAGTGGTACATGTCGCCGATGCGGTAGCGCATGAACGCGCCGCCGTGGAGGACGGAGAGCACCAGCTCGTAGGTCTCCCCCGCCTGGATCTCATCCATGAGGCAGGTGCGGGGCTGATAGGCCGGGTCCTTCAAGTTCCGGCGCATCTCCTCCTCGGGGATGAACTCGTAGAAGCAGGCGTCCGGGAAGAACACCATGCCGTTGTGCTCCCAGTTTTCCGCACCGATGCAGGTGGACTCCGTGCCGGCGGCCAGCTCCACGGGCATAATGCCCCAGGCCTTGGTCAACCGGTCCTTGTAGCACTTGGCGTCAGTGCCGGCAAAGAAGAAGGCCTTCAGACGGAACACATCGCCGGGAGTGATGGCGCGGCCATCCCGGCGGCTGATGTACTTGCCCCGGAGATAGCGCAGGGCGTTTCCCGGGGAGACCGCGTGCTTCCCGCCGCCTCCGCTGCCGCCTTTGCTGAAGCTCTCCGTGATGTAATTGGCCACGCTGCCGATGCCGAAAAAGAAATCCACGCCGCCGCTGAGAGCCATGGAAAACCCTTTTTTGATCCGCTGGCTGAAGCTCAAGTCCGAGTTGGTATTATTGTCCGGCAGCCAGGTGAAGGTGATGTCCTCGTCAAAGAGGGAGGGCATGAGGCCGGTCATATAGGGCAGGGGCGCGCCGCCGTACAGGATGCGGTCCCCTTTTTTCACGTCAAATTCGCCCTTGCGCCGGGCGGTGGCCATCATCATGGTGGCCAGCAGGTTGTGGCGGTAGGTATCCAGCATGCTGCGGGTGTAGGGTGCCAGCTTGATGGGCCGCAGGCCCCCCTCCCAGGTGGTCTGGATCCAGATGGCGGGCTCACCGCACAGCATCTCCGTCCGCTTGGCCAGCAGCACGTCGGCGTAATCGGCGTAGCTGGTCAAGGGCAGCATCTCCCGCAGCTCGTCGATGGTCCGGGGATGGTTCCCCCGCAGCAGCTGGCGGCCCAAGCCGCTCTTGCTCCACAGCTGGAGCTGCTCCTCCATCAACCGCCGCTGGGTATACATGTATTCGTCGAGACTCATGTCCAAAAAGCCGCAGTATTCCTGCCACAGCTGCTCCCGGCTGTACTTTTTCAGCTTGTCCTCAAAGCGCATGAGTCTCCCCTCCTCAGATGGTCTCCCGGCAGGCCCGGATACTGCGCCGGGTAGGCAGCAGGAACGGCGTGGCCGCCTGATAGGCGCCGTACCCCTCCAGCCGGGCCGGAAACACACACCGGTCCTCAAATACCACCAGCAGCACGTTCAGCCCGCTGTACATCGCCGCCTCCCAAAGCGGCAGTCCCGCGGCGGCCCACAGGCAGCCGTACAATCCCGCAAACCACAGCACACCGGGGTGGCGGCACAGGGCATACACCCCCGTGGTACAGGCGGGGCGCTTCTGCCCCGGCCTGGCGTAAGACGCCTCCACCGGCAGCGCGAAAAACAGCGTGTAGACCAGCAGCGCCAAAAACAGCGCCCCCAGCATGAAAAACAAGCCCCGCAGCCACCCGGAAGCGGGAGCGCTCCCCCGCCGGGCCTCCAGGACTGTTCCCGTGGCCAGCAGCACAGCCCCTGCCGGGAAGCAGAGCTTCAGCTCCCGCCGGGAAAGCCGCCAGTCGTTATAGTCGCTGATAAAAAACAAGACAAAGGCCGTAAGGCCCAGCCAACACCCCATGTTATTTGTCCTCCAGGAAAGCGGACCGTTCCACATAAACCGATTATGTAGACCATTTTATTTTATTATACAGGCTTTCCTGTGTAAATTCAACAAATTTCCTGTATGCGTTTTCCACAAATCGGTTTCCGATTTCTTTTTTCCTCCAAAAGCCGCCTGTTTCTTGTAACGTGCAGTATTTTTTCAGAATTTTTCCCTTTTTTCTCTTTTTTGGAAATAATTAGCGCATTTTTGAGGCGGGTGGCAAGAAAAAACGCGGGCCGTAAAGCCCGCGTCTGTCACACTTTTTCATTTGTCTCGTGAAAATGACGGTACACCGCCTCCGCCGTACCGCGGGGGACCACGGCGGCCAGAGCCTCCGTGTCCGCTTCCCGGATGGCCTTCACGGAGCCGAAGGCCTTCCGCAGCGCCGCCTGCCGTTTGGGGCCCAGACCGGGGATGCCGTCCAGGGCCGAGCGCATGGCGGACTTTCCATGACTCTCGTGGTGGAAGGTGATGGCGAAGCGGTGAGTCTCCTCCTGGATCTGGCCGATGAGGGAGAACACCGCCTGGTTCGTCACGATGCCGATCTCCCGGCCCTCCGGCGTCACCAGAGCCCGGGTCCTGTGGCGGTCGTCCTTCACCATGCCGAAAATGGGCACGTCCACGCCGAACCGCTCCGCCACCGTCTGGGCAGCCCGGGCATGGGTCTCGCCGCCGTCGATGAGGAACACGTCCGGCAGGGGCAGGAACTTCTCGTCCCCGTCCGCCGCCCGCTGGAGCCGCCGGGTGAGCACCTCCTGCATGGAGGCATAGTCGTCCGGATGGCCCTCCAGACCCTGGATATGAAAGCGGCGGTAAGCGGATTTCAAGGGCCGGGTGCCGCTGTATACCACCATGGAGGCCACAATGTCGCTCTTGCCGGTGTTGGAAATATCAAAGGACTCCATGCGTCGGGGCGGCTCTTGAAGGCCCAACAGCTTTCCCAGCATCGTCAGCGTGTGGGCCATCCGCTCCTCGGCGGTGGTGGCCCGTTCCGCCTCCTCGGCGGCGTTCCGCTGGGCCATGGCCCGCAGCTCCGCCTTTTCCCCCCGCAGAGGCACATGGACCCACACCTTATGGCCCGCCCGCTTCGTCAAAACCTCGGAAAGGCTCGCGCAGTCTTCCTCCGCTCCCCGGGGCAGCAGGATCTCATGGGGCAAGATGGCCCGGGGCAGGTAATACTGGGCTGTCAAGGCGGAGAGCATCTCCTCCTCGCTCTCCTCAATGGGGGCGGTGAACAGCTCCGTCTCCCGGCCGGCCAGGTTCCCCTCCTCCATGTGCAAAATGGCATAGCAGCACTTGCCGGCGCCCCGGTACAGCCCCCAGATGTCCGTGTCGGCGCAGAGGCCCGCAATGACCGTCTGCTTTTTCCCCAGGGCGGCGATGGCGTTGATGCGGTCCCGGATGGCCGCCGCCTGCTCAAACCGCAGGGCCTCCGCCTCCGCCTCCATCTCGGCGGTCATCTCCCGCAGGAGCTGCTTGCTCTTTCCCTCCAGCAGCTGGCAGGCCTGGCGGATGCGGCGGTCGTACTCCTCCGCCGTCATCTCCGGACGGCAGAAGCCGTCGCACCGGCCCATGTGGAAATTCAGACAGGGCCGCTCCGCCCCGATGTCCCGGGGGAACTTGCGGCTGCAGGTGGGCAGCCGCAGTGCCGTGCACACGGCGTCCAGGGCTTGACGGGTCTCAAACCGGCCGCCGAAGGGGCCGAAGTACTTCGCCCCGTCGTCGGCGTACTTGTTCACCATGGTGAAGCGGGGATAGGGGCCCCGGGACAGCCGGACAAAGGGGTAGCCCTTGTCGTCCTTCAGCAGGATATTGTAGCGGGGCATATGCCGCTTGATGAGAGAGTTTTCCAGCACCAGGGCCTCAAACTCGCTGGTGACGAAAATGGTGTCGAACCGATCCACCTGGGACACCATCTGACGGGTCTTGGCCGTGTGTCCGGCGCTGTCCTGGAAATACTGGCTCACCCGGTTTTTCAGTTTTTTCGCCTTGCCCACGTAAATGACCCTGCCGGTCTTGTCCATCATCAGATAGACGCCGGGCGCCAGAGGCAGGTCGTTGGCCTTTTCCCGCAGTTCGTCCTTGGTCATGGGGCACTCCTCCCTTCTTCAGCAAGTCAACAAGGCCCCGCGCGTTTGCGCGGGGCCTTTAGGGCTCTGTATCCCAGGGGAATTATTCGCCAAAGTTGTCGTTGACCAGCTCCACCAGGGCGCCAACGGCTTCCTTCTCATCAGCGCCGTCGGCGATCAAGGTAATGGTGGTGCCCTTCACGATGCCCAGGGACAAAACACCCAGCAGGCTCTTGGCGTTGACACGGCGGTCTTCCTTCTCGACCCAGATGCCGCTCTTGAACTCGTTGGCCTTCTGGATGAAGAAAGTGGCAGGTCTGGCGTGCAGGCCCACTTCGTTATTAACGGTGATCTCCTGTGTATACATGATACAGCTCTCCTTTTCTATACCAAGTCAGATTGAACAGCTTCGCATAGCAAGTCAATTTACTGTCTCTATCATAACCGCTTTTGCCTGCGCCGTCAACGGCGTTTTTCACAAACATTTCGAAAAAACATCTTTTGGCAAAATTTCTTTTTGGTGGTTTAGACCACTGGAGGCCGTTTTCCCCGGTTTCGCGCATCTGGCGGGCAAATCTATGTAAAAGGTGCCGCCGGCTGCGGCCGGCGGCACCTTTACGCGCTTAATAATTGGTGGCCTTCACCTGGAAATAGGCCTGGGGATGCTTGCACACGGGGCACACGGCGGGGGCGCTCTCCGCCACCTCCACGTGGCCGCAGTTGCGGCAGAACCACATGACCTTCTCGCCCTTCTTGAAGACCTCGCCCTTTTTCAGGTTGTCCAGCAGCTTCAAGTAGCGCTCCTCGTGGGTCTTTTCGATCTTGGCGACGCCCTCGAACTGGGCCGCCAGAGCCAGGAAGCCCTCCTCCTCGGCGGTGCGGGCCATCTCGGCGTACATGGCGGTCCACTCCTCGTTCTCGCCGGCGGCGGCAGCCGCCAGGTTCTCCTCGGTGGAGCCGATGCCGCTCAGGGCCTTGAACCACAGCTTGGCGTGCTCCTTCTCGTTCAGCGCGGTCTCCTGGAAGATGGCCGCGATCTGCTCGTAGCCCTCCTTCTTGGCCTTGCTGGCAAAATAGTCATACTTGTTGCGGGCCTGGGATTCACCGGCAAACGCCTTCCACAGATTGGCCTCCGTCTTGCTTCCTTTCAATTCCATATGATACTTCCCCTTTCTATTGATCTCATTTATTTGTGCGGGGTCCCGCGTCGCATTGCGGGCAGAGCCCCGTAAAACAAAGGCTGTGTCCTGTGACTGTGCAGCCCTCCTTTGCCGCCTGCGCGTCCAGCGCCGGGTCGTAGGGCAGCTCCAGGTCCATCACCGCGCCGCAGCCGGTGCAGCGAAAGTGCGTGTGCGGCGTCAAGAACGCGTCGAACCGGGCCACCGGCCCGTCCACCTCCGCCAGGCGGCCCTCCGCCGCCATCTGCCGCAGGTTGCGGTACACCGTCCCCAGGCTGAGGCGGGGCATTTCCGGCTTCAGCTGGCTGTACACCGCCTCGGCGGTGGGGTGGGCGTGACTGCTCCGCACAGCCTGGTAGATCCGCTCCCGCTGATGGGAAAAACGCCGGTCCTGCATGTCCCGCCCTCCTTATCAGTAATAATTACTGATATTGTTATAGCAGATATCTTTGGAAAAAGCAAGTGTTTTTTTTCAAATTTTCCCGCTGATACTTATGCAATTTTTGACCACAATAGACTTCGGGTATCGCACACCTATCGTCCCCGCAAAAGGAGGATCACAACTGTGAAGAAGAACCTTGCGCTCCTGCTGACCGTCCTGCTGCTGACGTTTTCCCTGGCGGCCTGCGGCGGCGGAAACAAAAATGGCAACGGAACCGCAAACGACACCAACAACGGAACAGGCACCACGGAAAACGGCACCGCCAACGGCGGCGTCACCGGCGGCGCCGGCAGCGAGACCAACAACGGTGCCAATAACAACACCAACGGAACCAACAACGGCACCAACGGCGGCGATTACAACGGTGACCTGGCCGACGACATTCAAAACGGCGTGAACGATGTGGAAAACGGCGTCAACGATGTCATCGACGATGTGCTGCCCGGTGACAACAACAGCAACAACGCCGCCCGGCAGAGAAACGCCGGCGGTGTCAGCTACGGCCAGCTTCTTTAAGGGGCCGCAGCCCACGCAGACAGCCCGAAGGCGGTGCCTTCGGGCTGCTGTTTTTGCTACACGCAATACCGAAAAAAAGCTGCCCCAGGGTAGCAGCGCATAAGACAGGTTTATAGCTTTAGAGAGAACAGCGTGGCGGAAGTCACGCTGTTCTCAGCCTGTCGAGAAACCCCGGTTGTGCATTAGGCAGCAACCGGGGTTTCAGCGCAAATTCGGGGAAATAGAATTGAGAACAGGAAATGGACAGAGTCATTCCATTTCCGC